>DATKUQ010000650.1:0-7593 GCA_035530495.1 Burkholderiales bacterium | reverse complement strand
CAGGGCGCCGGCGCCGATGGTGAGCGTGTAGAAGACGCCGAAAGCGCGTGCCCGCTGCTCAACGGGCACGAGTTCGGCGACCGTGCCGTAGAGCACCGACGAGGTGCCATTGAGCGCGATGCCGACCGCCGGCAGCAGCAGCATCGAAGCTTCCAGCGACAGCGGCAACAGCGCAACGATGCCGGCGGCAGTGGCGATCTCGGTGAGGATGGTGGTGCGCAGCACGCCTGCGCGCGCCGCGATCAGGCCGCAAACGAATTTGCCGGCCGCGCCGCCGGCGAAGGTGAGGCTCAGCGCGAAGCCGACCTGCGTGACCGAGGCGCCTTTCGCGATCAGCACGAATGGCAATAGCGTAAGAAATCCCATGCGCGTGGCGCTGTCGATGACGCCGATCGCCGCCAGCGAGATGAAGCCCTGGTTGGCCAGCGCACTTAGCGCGCTCCTTTCGGTGCCCGGCGCGCTGCTTTCGGCGTCGGTCGCGGTCCCGGCCGCCGCCGGCGCGAGCGGCGCATTCGCGGCCGAGATCGCCTGCGGCAGCTCGCGCGGCACGGCAAACCAGATGGCAAGCGCCGCGATCAGGCCGAGCGCACCCATCAGCGGGGTCACCGCATGCCAGTCGAACACGGCGAGCAGCGCCGCGCACAGCGCCGGCAGCAGCACTTTGCCGATGTCACCGGAGAAGTTGTAAGTGCCGAGCGCGGCCCGCGACTGCGCGCCCTCGAAAGCGCGCGAAGTCAGCGACGAGGCCAGCGGATGCTGCACGCTTGCTCCGGCTCCGCCCACCATCAGGCACAGTGCCAGACCCAGAAATCCTCCGGTCCAGCCAGACACTATGAAAGCGGCCGCCGCGATGAGCGTGCCTAGCGCAAGCAGCACGCGCTCGCCGACGCGCTCGTCGAGCATGCTCACCGGCACCTGCAGCGCTGCCATCGAACCGGAATACATGGTCTTGAGCAGGCCGACCTCGGCGAACTACAGCCCGAACGCCGTCTGCCACACCGGGAACAGCACGTAGAGCATGTCGGAGAAGCCGTCGTGCAACACGTGCGCGCCACAGCAGGCGGCAAGGGTTCGGCGACTCTGCGCAGACGGAGTTGCGGCGACCAGCGTATCGGTGCTCATGCAATGAATCGCGTAGGGCGGCGCCCGCGGCTGACACAGTTCGCCAGCCCGCGCGAGCCAGGCTATTTCAGCCGGTACAAGGCGTGGCAGGCCACGCACTGCTGCGTGACCAGCGCAAGCGCGGTGAGTGCGGGGCGAATATCCCCGGTCGCGCCCGCGCTGGTCGCTTCCAGCGCGAAGCGGCTTGCCGCTCTGTGCATTTCCGAGCCAATTTCCTGCATCCCTTTGGGCATGTATTTAGCGACTTCATGCGCACCGTGCAGCTTGAATGAACTCATGCCAAGACGATTTTCTGCAAGCTTTGCCGCGCCGTCGACATCATTCCTCGATAGCGCAAGCTGAATCTGCGACAGGGTCGAGAGATGGTCGCGCATGTTGGCCAGTTCATGTTCGCGCAGCGGGCCCGGAAATTCCACGGCCAGGCGCGGGTCCGGGGCTTGTGCGGCGGCCTCCGTCGCCATGTGCTGTTGCATCTGGTCGGCCACGGCCAGGTTGGTCCCGCAGGTGAGGAGTGCAGCCATGATTGCCGATACGCTCATGTTGAGGTTCATTCGTTCCCCCTTTGCATTGCGATTGTCCGGGCGGGTGTGTCCGCTCAGGGTGCATCATAATCCCTGCCCGCGCCGGAGCCCATTTTTCTGCCGCATGGCTATTGATTTTTGTCATACAGTGCCTCCCCGACCTGCGTGGATAATGTAACTTTCCGGCCTCCTGTCCGACAGCATGGAAACATCGATCCGATTTCACCTGAATGGCAAGCCCACCACGCTCGACACCGACGGCGAGCGCACGCTGCTCTGGGTGCTGCGCACCGATCTCGGGCTGACCGGAACGAAGTACGGCTGTGGCAGCGGCCTGTGCGGCGCCTGCAACGTGATTGTCGACGGCAAGGTAATGCGCTCCTGCCAGACTCCCCTCAAGGAAGTGAATAAGCGGGAAGTGCTCACCATCGAGGGCCTGGCCCGTGAGGGCAGGCTGCACCCGCTGCAGCAGGCCTTTGCCGAGCACGGCGGCCTGCAGTGCGGCTACTGCACACCCGGGATGCTGATCAATGCCTACGCGCTGCTGCTGCAGAACCGCAAGCCCTCGCGTGCGCAGATCGTCGCCGGCATGGAGCAGCAACTGTGCCGCTGCGGCGCGCATCAAAGGATCATCGCCGCGATCGAGTCGGCCGCCGGCCGGATGGGAGGCCAGTCGTGAGCAGCTCCATGGGCATGGACCGGCGCACGTTTTTCAAAGTCGTCGGCAGCGGCATAGTCGTCTTCGTCGGCCTCGATTCTTCGCTGCTATGGTCGCAGAGCCGCCGCTATGTCTACCCTGAGGATTTCAACGCGTATCTGCTGATCGGCGAGAACGGCAGGGTCACGGTCTATACCGGCAAGATCGAAATGGGCCAGGGCGTAATGACTTCGCAGGCGCAGATGGCAGCCGAGGAACTCGGGGTGGCGCTCGCGTCGATCGACATGGTCATGGGCGACACCGACAAGTGCCCCTGGGACATGGGCACCTTCGGCTCCCTGACCACGCGCATGTTCGGGCCGGCGCTGCGCGCGGCTGCGGCGGAAGCGCGCGCGGTGTTGATGCGGCTGGGCGAGCGCAAGCTCGGCGTGCCCCAATCCAGTCTGCTTGCCAAGGACGGCGTGATCTCGGTCGCCGGCGACCCCGCGCGCAGGGTCACTTACGGCGAACTCTCCAAGGGGGCAAAGATAGCGCGCATGGTGGACGAGAAGGCCATCCTGCACGCTGCATCCGCATTCCGGGTGATGGGCCGCTCGCCCGAGCGCCTGGATGCGCCGGAAAAGGTGACCGGCGCCGCCAAGTACGCGGCCGACATCCGCCTCCCGGGAATGCTCTACGCGCGCATCCTGCGCCCACCGGCGCACGGCGCGACGCTGTCACGGCTCGACACCTCCGCCGCGGCGAAGCTGCCCGGGGTCACGCTGGTTCAGCGCGAGGGACTTGTCGCGGTGCTGCACGCCGACCCCGAAGTCGCGCAAGCGGCGCTGGCGCGCATCCAGGCGGACTGGCGCGTGCCGCAGCCGCGGGTCGACACGGAGAGCATCTTCGAGCACATCCTCAAGACGGCGCCTGAGCCCAAGGAGAGCTCGGCCAGCGGCGATGTCGCGGCAGCGCGCGCGAGCGCCGCGCGCGTATTCGAGACCAGCTACCGCAAAGGCTACGTCGCGCACGCGCCGATCGAGCCGCACACGGCGCTGTCCGAGGTCAAGGACGGCCGCGCGACGGTGTGGGCCTCGACGCAGACGCCGTTCCCGACGCGGGACCGTGTCGCCGAGGCCCTCGGGTTCGAACCCAGGAACGTGCGCTTGATCACGCCCTACGTCGGCGGTGGATTCGGGGGGAAAAGCACGAGTCACCAGGCCGTCGAAGCGGCGCGGCTGGCGCAGATCACCCGCAAGCCGGTCCAGGTCGCCTGGACCCGCGCCGAAGAGTTTTTCTACGACACCTTCGATCCCGCCGCGGTGGTGAACGTCGTTTCCGGCATCGACAAGGCGGGAAGAATCTCGTTCTGGGACTATACCGTCTACGCCGCGGGCGAGCGCGGCGCGAGCCTCTTCTACGATATTCCCAACGCGCGGGTGAGGTCGGCGCGCGGCCTGTCCTACGGCCCCGAGGATCCGGGGCAAAGCATGCATCCGTTTGCGGTCGGACCCTGGCGTGCGCCCGGCGCGAATATGAACGTGTTCGCCACCGAATCGCAGATCGACATCATGGCGGCCGTTGCGGGCGCCGATCCGCTCGAGTTCCGCCTGCATCATCTCAAGGACGCCAGAATGCGCAAAGTGCTGCGGGCGGCGGCCGATGCCTTCGGCTGGAAGCCGGCCGCCGCGCCCAGCGGCAGAGGGGTCGGGCTTGCTTGCAGCATCGACGCCGGCACCTATGTCGCCGCCATGGCCGAAGTGAAGGTCGACCTGGCGCAGGGACAGGTGAAAGTGCAGCGCATCGTCTGCGCCCAGGACATGGGCATCGTGGTGAATCCGGAGGGAGCGAAAATGCAGATGGAAGGCGCGCTCACCATGGGGCTGGGCTATACCTTCGCCGAGGAGCTGCGTTTCCGCGGCGGGGAGATACTGGACCGCAATTTCGACAGCTACGACATCCCGCATTTCTCCTGGGTGCCCCGCATCGAGGCCGTGCTGGTGAAGAACGACGCGCTGGCGCCGCAGGGCGGGGGAGAACCCGCGATCACCCCCACGGGCGCAGTGATCGCCAACGCGGTGTTCGATGCCGTCGGCGTGCGCGTGTTGCGCCTGCCGATTACGCCGGAACGGCTGCGTCAGGCGATCGCCGCGAAGCACGCGGGCGCAAAGCCGTCGCGTACAGGAGAAGAATCCGACCGGAACTTGTCGGCGAGAAGCCATTGAGCGATCGTGCCGCGTCCATGTCGGTGCGGCGAGCGGCAAGCATGATTCGGGCCGATTCCTTGAAAAATCGCCATTCGGCCGCATGTTAGAAGCAATGAGACCGGGGAGTCAGGCATGCGATTAGACAAATTCACCACCAAGTTCCAGCAGGCGCTCGCCGACGCGCAGAGCTTGGCCGTGGGCAACGACAATCCCTACATCGAGCCGGTGCACCTGCTCAGCGCCCTGATCGCGCAGGAGGACGGCGGTACCGCTTCGCTGCTCGCGCGCGCCGGCGTCAACCTGGCGCGGCTGCGCGAATTGCTCAAGGGCGCGGTCACACGCCTGCCCAAGGTCGAGGGCCAGGGCGGCGAGGTGTCGATCTCGCGCGAACTCAACAATCTGCTCAATCTGACCGACCGCGAAGCACAGAAGCGAGGCGACCAGTTCATCGCCTCGGAAATGTTCGTGCTCGCGCTGGGCGAGGACAAGGGCGAGGCGGGCCGCCTGCTGAAGGAGGCGGGAGGCAGCAAGAAGGCGCTGGAACAGGCCGTCACCGCGCTGCGCGGCACGGAAAAAGTGTCCGACCCCGAGGCCGAGGGCAGCCGCGAGGCGCTGAAGAAATACACTATGGACCTGACCGAGCGCGCCCGTTCGGGCAAGCTCGACCCGGTGATCGGACGCGATGACGAGATCCGCCGCGTGATCCAGATCCTGCAGCGGCGCACCAAGAACAACCCGGTGCTGATCGGCGAGCCGGGGGTGGGCAAGACGGCCATCGTCGAGGGTCTGGCGCAGCGCATCGTCAACGGCGAGGTGCCGGAAACCCTGAAGAACAAGCGCGTGCTCTCGCTCGACATGGCGGCGCTGCTCGCCGGCGCCAAGTACCGCGGCGAATTCGAGGAACGGCTGAAGGCGGTGCTGAAGGAACTCGCGCATGACGAGGGCCAGACCATCGTCTTCATCGACGAACTGCATACCATGGTCGGCGCCGGCAAGGCCGAGGGTGCGATGGACGCGGGCAATATGCTCAAGCCGGCGCTCGCGCGCGGCGAGCTGCATTGCGTCGGCGCCACCACCCTGGACGAATACCGCAAATACGTGGAGAAGGACGCGGCGCTGGAGCGCCGTTTTCAGAAGGTGATCGTGGGCGAGCCGACGGTGGAAGACACCATCGCGATCCTGCGCGGGCTGCAGGAGAAATACGAGGTGCACCACGGCGTCGATATCACCGACCCGGCGATCGTCGCCGCGGCCGAGTTGTCGCACCGCTATATCACCGACCGCTTCCTGCCGGACAAGGCAATCGACCTGATCGACGAGGCGGCTTCGCGCATCAAAATGGAAATCGATTCCAAGCCGGAATCCATGGACCGGCTCGACCGGCGCCTGATACAGCTCAAGATCGAGCGCGAGGCGGTGAAAAAGGAAAAGGACGAGGCGTCGAAGAAGCGCCTCGGCTTGATCGAAGACGAGATCAAGAAACTGTCGCGCGAGTACGCTGACCTGGAAGAGGTGTGGAAGTCGGAGAAAGCCGAAGTGCAGGGCGCGCAGCACATCAAGGAAGAGCTGGAGAAACTGAAGCTCGAGATGGAAGCGGCCAAGAGGAAGGGCGACTGGCAGCGCATGTCGGAATTGCAGTACGGCCGCATACCGCAGCTCGAGGCGCAGCTGAAGAAAGAGGAAAAGACGGTGGCGAAGCCGGGCAAGGCGCGCCTGCTGCGCACCGAAGTCGGCGCCGAGGAAATCGCCGAAGTAGTGTCGCGCGCGACCGGCATCCCGGTTTCGAAAATGATGCAGGGCGAGCGCGAGAAGCTGCTGCAGATGGAGGCGAAGCTGCACGAGCGCGTGGTCGGCCAGGACGAGGCGGTGCGCCTGGTGTCCGACGCGATTCGCAGGTCGCGCGCGGGGCTGGCCGATCCGAACAAGCCCTATGGCTCCTTTCTGTTTCTCGGACCGACGGGTGTGGGCAAGACCGAGCTGTGCAAAGCGCTGGCTGGCTTCCTCTTCGATTCGGAGGAGCACCTGATCCGCATCGACATGAGCGAATTCATGGAGAAGCACTCGGTGGCGCGGCTGATCGGCGCGCCGCCCGGCTACGTCGGCTACGAGGAGGGCGGCCATCTCACCGAGGCGGTGCGGCGCAAGCCCTATTGCGTGATCCTGCTCGACGAGGTGGAGAAGGCGCATCCCGACGTGTTCAACGTGCTGCTGCAGGTGCTCGACGACGGGCGCATGACCGACGGCCAGGGTCGCACCGTGGACTTCAAGAACACCGTGGTGGTGATGACTTCCAACCTCGGCTCGCAGATGATCCAGCAGATGTCGGGCAATGATTACCAGGTGATCAAGCTCGCGGTGATGGGCGAGGTGAAAACGCATTTCCGTCCCGAGTTCGTCAACCGCATCGACGAGATCGTGGTGTTCCATGCGCTGGACGAAGCGAACATCAAGAGCATCGCCAAGATCCAGCTCGGTATCCTTTCGAAGCGCCTTGCCGGGATGGAAATTAAGCTGGACGTAAGCGACAGCGCGCTCGCGCAAATCGCCGCGGCCGGTTTCGACCCGGTCTACGGCGCGCGCCCGCTCAAGCGCGCGATCCAGTCGGAAATCGAGAATCCGCTGGCGAGGCGCATCCTCGAAGGCGAATTCGGCGCCAAGGACACGGTGAAGATCGCGGCCAAGGGCGGCGTGATCCAGTTCAGCAAAGGTTAACGGCGAAGCGCCCGGCATTGCAAAGGCGCAATGCCGGGCGGCGCCAAATATATGGCCGGCCGAATACCTTATGAGCGCCCGGCCCCAGGTAGAGGCCGATATTCAGTCGTGCCTTGGATTCAAGGTCGTTGCATCAACGGCCTACCCTCACTCGTACCGCCTTGGTGTATCCGCCGCGGCTTCTATGGTTTTCCAGGCGGTTCGGATTCATGCTGAAAGGCTGGAATGTGCCCGCGGAGTCGGAGGCGCCCTCGGAACAGTCTAGGCTGCATTAGCACTCTGGCGGACGCGACTGCGCCGGCTTCGTTATCGTCGACCTTTGGTTAGCGGCGCCCGTACGTGGTAGCCCTGTTCGCTTAACGTATAGCCTGCGGCACCGCCGGCTGCCGCACCG
>DATKUQ010000649.1:0-4083 GCA_035530495.1 Burkholderiales bacterium | reverse complement strand
GACGCGAGGAGGAGGACTCGGTCATGGTCAAGCTTCGTAGCGTGACACGCGCAGACAGCGAAGATTTACGCGCGCGCGTGCATTTTTGTGAAGAAACCGGCCAGATCTGGCTGCACGAGCACCGTATGCTTCTGGTTCACGCAGAGGCACAGGCATCCCTGCGCAAGGAACTCGTCGACACTCTCGGCATGGACCGCGCCCAGGGACTGCTCACGCGCATGGGCTATGCCTCGGGCGTGCGCGACGCGGAGCTCGCGCGTATCCGCGCCCAGGACAGCAGCGACATCGAAGCCTTCATGACCGGCCCGCAGCTGCATACCCTGGAGGGCATCGTCCGGGTAACACCGATCAGGCTGGAACTCGATCGCGTCGCGGGCAAATTCTACGGCGAGTTCCTGTGGGAAAACTCCTGGGAAGGGCAGTGGCACCGGCACTACTACGGCATTCATTCCGAACCGGTGTGCTGGACCCAGATCGGCTACGCCTGCGGCTATACCTCGGCGTTCATGGGCCGGCCGATCCTCTACAAGGAAGTCGAGTGCGTTGGCATGGGCCATAACAACTGCCGCATCATCGGCAAGCCCATCGAGGAGTGGGAAAACGCCGACGAGTACAAGCATTTCTCCAATCGGGAATCGATCGCAGACCAGTTGTTCGATCTGCAGACCCAGGTGGTGCAGTTGCGCTCCAGCATCGGCGAGAAGGAAAAACTGCCGGCGGACATGGTGGGAGATTCACCCAGCTTTCGCGCCGCTTACGAATTGCTCAAGCAGGCGGCGAAGACCCGCATCAATGTGCTGCTGCTCGGCGAAACCGGAGTAGGCAAGGAAATGTTCGCGCGCTCGCTGCACGAATTGGGACCGCGCCGCGATGCACCTTTCATCGCCATCAACTGCGCCGCCATCCCGCACGATCTGGTGGAATCGGAGCTGTTCGGCGTCGAAAAAGGCGCCTACACCGGCGCGCTGGTCTCCCGACCGGGCCGTTTCGAACGGGCGGACGGCGGTACGCTGTTTCTCGATGAGATTGGCGATCTGCCTCTCTCGGCCCAGAGCAAGCTGCTGCGCGTGCTGCAGGAAGGCGAACTCGAGCGCCTGGGCGACCAGAAGACGCGCAAGATCAACGTGCGTGTGGTGGCCGCAGCCAACTGCGACCTGCAGCAGCTGGTCAGGGAACGCAAACTGCGCTCGGACCTGTATTACCGGCTTAACGCCTATCAGATCGAGATACCGCCGCTGCGGGAGCGCAAGGAGGACGTTGCGCTGCTGGCCAAGCGCTTCCTGGCGAAATATTCGGTCGTTCACGCAAAGAAACTGCGCGGGTTCACTGACAAGGCAAAGCGGGCACTGCTCACCTACGATTGGCCCGGCAATATCCGTGAGTTGCAGAACATGATCGAGCGCGGCGTGATCCTGGCGCCGAGCGGAACCCGCATCGAGGTGAACCATTTATTTTCTTCTTGTACCGAGGAGCCCGTGCGCGAGTTCGGCCTGAACGTCAACGGCGGGCTCGGTGTCAATCGCGGAGAGAGCACAAAGAACTTGTGCGAAGCCGTGTTCAACGGCGTGCTGACGCTGGACCAGGTGGAGAGCATGCTTCTGGAAACCGCCGTCGACAAAGCGCATGGCAATCTTTCGTCGGCAGCGCGCATGCTCGGCTTGACCCGGCCGCAACTCGCCTACCGCCTGAAGCGCCTGCACGAGAACGCGCAAAGCGAAGCGGACATCGGCCCGGCGACTCGTGCCAACCTGCCGGGCGCGCAAGCCTGATGCCTGAGCAGCTGCGCGAGCGGGTGCGAAGCTATCTGGCAGAACACAATGTCATGACCCTGGCCAGCCACGGCGCTGAAGGCGTCTGGGCGGCGGCGGTGTTCTACGCAAACGACGGGTTCGCGATTTACTTCCTGTCCGCGCCGGACAGCCGGCACTGCCGAAATCTGGTCAGCAACCCGCGCGCTTCGGCCGCGGTTCATGCAGATTACTCGGATTGGAAAGAAATCAAAGGAGTCCAGATGGAGGGCCCGGTCTCCATGCTTTACGGTGAAGAGGAAGAAAAAGCCCGTCGCGTCTATGGCACGAAGTTCCCCGTCGTCGGCAAGCTGGAGCAAGCGCCAGCTTCCATTGTCAAAGCCTTGGCCAAAGTGCGCTGGTACAGGCTGATCCCGGAACGGCTTTATTTCATCGACAACTCAGCCGGCTTCGGCCACCGTGACGAAATCGACCTGCGCCCATCCGGTGCGTAGTTCCGCGACCTGCCCGATCAGGATCAGGCGTCTCAGAAAAGGATGAAGCGCTCGGTATGGCGGCGCGAATCGGGTGGGAGGCAACGATCGAAGTGGTGCTGCGCCAACAAACGGTCGAGAGCCCGTTCGAACGTAGGCGGATCCGCGACGTTCTCGTATACCTCCATCCAGGTCGACGCGTCGTCGTCGCGCCGCAGCAGGCTGCCCTGGATGCCCGTTTCCTCACTTAAGGCCGACTGCACCGCGTCGACGACTTTGCGTACACGCGCCGCTTCCGACGACGCAACGCGATAATAGATGTAGTAATTCAGCAGCATCCAGGAACCTCCTGTTGGACTGCGGTCAGATTGGGCCAGGCGGCCGTTGCGGGCCGGCCGCTCTTGGCTCGCGTAGCGCACCGAATCACCGGCGCGTCGCTAATCCGCGGATTATGCCTCAATACGAATCTGTTGCGCCGCATTGTGCGACGGAAGATACTTCGAGTCGTGCTGCCGAATTTCCAGTCTTCTACTGCAAGCCCGACCTGTACGGCGGCCATCTTCGACTTCGAAGGCACGCTGGTCGATTTTCAATGGCAGCTTGCGCCGGCCGAAAACGAACTGCGCCGTGCATTCGCGAAGCTTGGGTTCTCGGGCGACACATTCGCCAACGGCAACTACGCCACCATGTGGAATACCGCCGCCGAGCTGCTCGCGCCGCAGGGGCGTTTGGCCGAACTGCGTCACGCGCTATGCCCAATCTACGACCGCTGGGATTTCGACGCTCTGAGCAGATGGGCGCCGCGACCCGGGGCGGCGGAGTTGCTCAGCCGGCTCGTGGCCGGCAACGCGCGCGTGGGCATGGTCAGCAACGTGGGACGGGGAGCGCTCGAGGCAGCGCTGAAACGCTTCGACTTCGCCCGCTGGCTGTCCCCGGTCGTGAACCGCGATGAAGTGACCTACATGAAACCCAAGGCCGAGGGCATCTTGCGCGTGCTCTCGGACTGGCAACTTGCGGCCAGCGACGTGCTTTTCGTCGGCGACAGCCGGGCTGACGTGTTCGGCGCGCGGACGGCCGGTATACGGGTGGCCATCATCCGCGGCGGGGAATGCGACGAGGCTGCGTTCGCCGACGCCGCGCCCGACTTCATGATTTCGGGATTGGGCGAACTAGGCTAGCTCCCATCACGGCCTGTGCACTTCTGCTACTGCGCGGCGATCTGATCCGTGGAGTGCTTGGTTGCGACCTACGCGTCGCCTACCGGCGTGGTGACGACACTGAAAATAAGATCGGTGAAGCCGGTGTTCGAAATGGCGTGCTCCACGCCGGGCGGAATGAAAATGACGTCGTTCTTGCGCACCACCTGCCGCCTGCCGTCCGTTTCCATCATGCCCTCGCCCTCAAGCACGTGGTACACCTGCTCCTGAACCTTGTGGGTATGCAGCGCCACATGGGCCATGGGCTGGTAGCAGGAAACGCGATATTCGATCAGCCGTGCACCCGCGGTGTCCGGTCCCACGAGAGGCTTGGACAGTGCACCGCCGAAATGGCCTGGGAACTCCTTCCACGGCACTTCGGCTGCATTACGGATCAGCGCAGCCCGCTTTGTTTTTTTTGCCATGGATTCCTCCTGCTCATTTTCCCGGAATGTACTTGGCGCCGAACACCGGTTCCTTGTGCGGGATCGGCGGCAGGGCCCAGGCGCCGGTCCCGGGCGGGCGGATGTTCGCGTCCACGTGCACGTCGATCAGGCAAGGCTTGTTCAGCGCGACAGCGTGGGCCAGCGCGCCCTTGAAATCCTCGGATTTCGTGACCGTAAACCCTTCCACGCCGGCGGCGCGCGCCCAGGCAGCGAAGTCCGG
>DATKUQ010000648.1:0-2498 GCA_035530495.1 Burkholderiales bacterium | reverse complement strand
GCAGGCCTGCCCGCGTCGTTGCTGCGCGCCGCACAGCTAGAAGGCTGCTGCCAAAGCGAAGGCTGGCGCCAGCGCAAGGACGGCAGCCGCTACTGGGCCGGCGCGGTGCTGACCGCGCTGAAGAACCCCGAGGGCGAGGTGCGCGGTTACCTCAAGGTGACGCGCGACCTGAGCGAAAGCCGTGCCGCGGCCGAGCGCCTGCGCGAGAGCGAGGAGCGCTTTCGCGCGTTCATGAGTGCGAGCCCGTCGGTGATATTCATCAAGGACCGCGCCGGGCGCTACCTGCTCGTCAACGACCAGTTTCTCGAGCGTTTCGGCCTGCGCCGAGATCAGGTGCTGGGGCGGGAGGACGCTGAACTTTTCGCCCCGGACCAGGCCAGACAATTCATGGAAAACGACACCCGAGTGTTTGCGCTGGGCGCCCCGGTCGAGTTCGAAGAGGTCGCCCGCTACGCCGAGGGCGAACTCGTCAGCGCGGTCAGCAAGTTTCCGATCCGCGACGCCGGCGGGAAAATTATCGCCATCGGCGGCATCGCCAGCGACGTCAGCAAGAGCAGGCGGATGGACCGCGAGCTTGCCGAAACCGCCGAGCAATTGCGCGAGGTTTCCAACCGCCTCGTCGAGATCCAGGAAACCGAGCGGCGTGAACTCGCGCGCGAACTGCACGACCGCGTCGGGCAGAATCTGACCGCGCTCAACATCAGCCTCAATGCGCTGATGCGCCAGCTGCCGGCCGGTGCCACCGGTGCCGCCGATCCGCGCGGGCGGCTGGCCGACGCGCTCAGGCTGATCGAGGATACGGCGCTGTGCATCGAAGACGTGATGGGCGGACTGCGCCCCCCGGTGCTGGCCAATTTCGGGCTGTTCGCCGCGCTGCGCTGGTACGCCCAGCAGTTCGAGAAGCGGACCACGATCGCGGTTGCGGTGAGTGGCGCCGAAGCCGAGCCGCGGCTGAGTGCGAAGCGCGAGACGGCGATGTATCGCATCGCCCAGGAAGCAATGACCAACGTGGCCAAACACGCGCGCGCCACGCGCATCGATATCGATTTCCGGTGCGACGGCGCAGCGGTCGTCATGAGCATCGCCGACGACGGTGTCGGCTTCGACGCCGCTTCACCGGGCTGGCGCAGCGGCCAGCCGCGCTGGGGCATGATCAATCTGCGCGAGCGCGCGCGCGCCATCGGCGGGCAGCTGCGCATCGACAGCGCGCCCGGCAGCGGGACGAAGATCGCGCTCGAGATCAGGCGCTAGCCGTGGCCATCTCGACCTACATTGTGGACGACCATGCAGTGGTGATCGATGGGCTACGCTCCCTGCTCGATGCCGAGCCCGACATCGAGGTAGTCGGGCATGCGAGCGATGGCCGCACGGCGCTGCGCGAAATCGGGGTGCTCAAGCCCGATGCGGTGATCATGGATATTGCAATGCCGGAACTCAACGGCATCGAGGCGGCGCGATTGATCCACGGCAAACACCCGGAGATCCGGATCGTCATGCTGTCCATGCACTCGAGCACCGAGCACGTGTTTCGTGCGCTGCAGGCGGGCGCCCGGGCTTACGTACTCAAGGCCTCCGCCGGCAGCGAGGTGATCGATGCGCTGCGCGTGGTGCATCTGGGCAGGCGCTACCTCAGCCAGCGCATAGCCGAGACCGTGATCGACGACTATATCGGCGCGCACACCGCGACCGGCCCGCTCGACGAGCTGAGTTCGCGCGAGCGGCAAGTGCTGCAGCTCTTTGCCGAAGGCCGGTCGATCGCGGAGACCGCGCAAACCCTGGCCCTGTCGCCGCGCACCGTCGAGACCTACCGCGCGCGGCTGATGCAGAAGCTCGGCATCGATAACCTGCCCGATCTGGTGAAGTTCGCCATCCTGCACGGCGTCACCTCGCTTGACTAGCCGCGATTCGACCGGCCGGTCGGCTTGTGGCCGGTACGCCTGCCTGCCGGCTTTTACCGACAGACCTTGTAGGGTTTGCACTACAGATTCGGACATTTCCCCAGGCTATTCTGTAGCCGGACGATGGCCGGCGCGCGGTTGCCTGCGCGTCTGTGCGGCTGGCCGCCGCTATCTGCAGGCGAGGCAAATCATGGGCGGCGACGATGCGTGGCGCTGAACGTGCTCCGACGATTCTGATCGTCGAGGATCACCCGGCCGTGCGGCGCGCGCTGCGCGAGTTCATCAGCGCGCTGCGCCCGGAGCTGCGGCTGATCGAGGCGTGCGGCGCGCAGGAGGCGCAGGCGCTGGCCGCGGCGGAGCGCCCGCGCATGGTGCTGATGGATTTCAGCCTGACGGGCGGGGAGGCGTTCGGAGCGATACACGGGATCAGGGAAGGTGCGCCGGATTGTCGCGTGGTGGCGGTCTCGGTACATGACGACGAGGCGCATCGTGCCCTTGCAGCCGCTGCCGGCGCAGCCGCGTACATTAGCACGCGCCGTCTGGCCGGCGAGCTGCCCAATCTGCTCGAGCGCGAAATCCGCAACACTGTGCGTGCCGCGG
>DATKUQ010000647.1:0-2028 GCA_035530495.1 Burkholderiales bacterium | reverse complement strand
GGGCGGTCAACGCAAGTCGGGCTGGCTGCCCCCCAGCTTGACCCTGGACAACCGCAGCGGCGTCGATTTTGGCGTGCCTTACTACTGGAATATTGCGCCCCAGCGCGATGCCACGTTGACGCCCAAAATCATCACGCGTCGCGGTGTCGGCATGGATACCGAGTTCCGTTACCTGACGCCTACCCAACAGGGTGCGCTCACGCTGAACCTGCTGCCCACCGACCTCATCATGCACGACAAGCGCTGGGCCTGGAGCGCGAATCAAAGCGGCACAGGGCCGCTGGATTGGCGCTACCGGTTCGACGCGGAGCGTGTTTCGGATGATGTGTATTGGAAGGATTTCCCGAACGGCATCACCAGCTTGACGCCACGTCTGCTGACCACCGATCTGCGCGGCTCGCGCGATTTCAACTCGCGCCTTGGCGACTTGCAGCTGTATGGCCGCTGGCAACAGTGGCAAGTGCTGCAGGATCTCGACCCGAGCGCCGTCATCGCAACGCCGTATCAACGCTCTCCGCAGCTCGGCGCGCGCTGGCATGCCGAGCTTCCCCGACAGCTGGATGTGGGCCTGGAGGCCGAGTACAACCGATTCGATTTGCCGCGCGATGCCTCGCCTGGCACCCTTCCCACCGGTTCGCGCGTGCACGCATTGGGTCATGTCGGCTGGTCGCTGGGTAACGCCGGCTGGTGGCTCAAGCCGCGTTTGTCGTTCAACGCCGCCAGCTACCAAATCGATCAAGCGCTTGGCGCCGGTCACACTTCCGCATCGCGCGTGGTGCCCACCTTCAGCATCGATCAGGGTTGGATCTTCGAACGCAAGGCAGATTACTTCGGCCTCGCACTACAGCAAACCCTGGAGCCGCGGCTGCTCTACGTCAACACGCCTTACCGCGAGCAGTCGGGCTTGCCCAATTTCGATGCCGCCCCCAAGGACTTCAACTTCGACTCCATTTACACCGCGAACGCGTTCTCCGGTGTCGACCGGGTGTCGGACGAGCACCAGCTGACGCTTGGCGTGACCTCGCGCCTGACCTCGCCGCGCGACGGCTCGGAGTTGCTGCGGCTGGGCGTGGCACAGCGCTTCTTGCTGCGCGACCAGCGCATCACGCCCGATGGCGCGCCCGATACGCAGAAGTTGTCGGACCTGCTGCTGCTGGGCTCTGTGCATTTGAACCCGCGCTGGTGGGCCGACGGAACCCTGGAATACAGCCCGAATCTGGGTCGAACGGTGCGCTCGGTGACGAGCTTGCGGTATTCGTCGGGGCCGTTCCGTACCGTCAGCGCCACCTACCGTCTGGCGCGTGGCCAGAGCGAGCAAGCCGAGTTGGGCTGGCAATGGCCGCTGGCTGGTGCTGCCAGCGGTTCGGCCGCCGAAGGCGCCGTGCGCAAGGCTGCCGAGGGCGGCTCATGCGCAGGCACCTGGTACAGCGTCGGTCGCGTCTTGTACAGCATGCAAGACCGTCGCATCACCGATTCGCTGGTGGGCTTCGAATACGATGCCGGCTGTTGGATAGGCCGCGTCGTCGTGGAGCGACTCTCCACCGGACGCGCCGAGGCCAATACACGCTGGCTGTTCCAACTCGAGCTGGTCGGCCTGGGCCGACTGGGTAACAACCCCTTGAGCGTCTTGAGGGACAATATCCCCGGTTACCGTTTGCTGCGCGATGACCGCGCGGCGCCCAATGAAGCATCCTATGACTGACCTGTCGACCCGTACCATCGTTCTTGCGACCACGCTTTTTGCGGCGCTGTTATCCCCCTTGGCACAAGCACAGTCCGCGAGCGCCAGTACCCGTCCGGCAGACGGTATCGCCGCCGTCGTGAATCAGGACGTGGTGACCGACAGCGAAGTCCAGCAGCGCATGGAGCACGAGCGCGAGGCCGCGCGCCGGCAGGGTCAGACACTTCCATCGACCGCAGAGCTGCACCGATCGGCATTGAACAGCCTGATCGACGAGCGTGTCGTGCTGACCTATGCGCGCGAGAACAGCCCCAAGGTCGATGAAGTCGAGCTCGACCGCGTGGTGG
>DATKUQ010000646.1:0-7662 GCA_035530495.1 Burkholderiales bacterium | reverse complement strand
TCGGAAACTGGCTAAAGACCTCCATCCTGATGGCCGGCATCGTGGCGCTGTTCGGCATCGTGGGTGCCGTATTTGGCGGCGTGAACGGCATGCTGCTCGCGCTCGTGCTCGGCGGCGCGATGAACGTCTTCGCCTATTGGTTCTCCGACGCCATGGTGCTGCGCATTTATAAGGCGCGGGAAGTCGACGCGGCGAGCGCGCCGCAGTTCTACGGCCTGGTGCAGGAACTGGCGCAGCGCGCCGGGCTGCCGATGCCACGCGTCTATCTGATAGACGAAGCCCAGCCCAATGCCTTCGCCACCGGCCGCAACCCCGAGCACGCCGCGGTGGCGGCGACCACCGGCATCCTACAGCTGCTGTCGACGCGCGAGTTGCGCGGCGTGATGGCGCACGAGCTCGCGCACGTAAAGCACCGCGATATTCTCACGTCCACCATTGCCGCCACCGTAGCCGGAGCGATCGCCGCTGTCGCCCAGTTCGGTTTCCTGTTCGGCGGACGCGGCAGCAGCGAACGCTCTAACCCGTTCGTAGGGCTGATCGTGATGATCCTCGCGCCGATTGCGGCGATGCTGATCCAGATGGCGATCTCGCGCGCGCGCGAATTCGAAGCCGACCGCGGCGGCGCCGAAACCTCGGGCGACCCCGGCGCGCTCGCCGATGCGCTGGAGAAAATGGAGCGCTACGCCAAGGGCCTGCCGCTGAAGGCGGCCGAAGAGCATCCGGCGACGGCACAGATGATGATCATCAACCCGCTCTCAGGCTCAGGCATGCAAAGCCTGTTCAGCACCCACCCGGCAACCGAGAAGCGCGTCGCTCGCTTGCGAGCGATGGCGTAATGGAGCTTGCTCGCTTGCGAGCGATGGCGTAATGGAGCTTGCTCGCTTGCGCGCGACGGCGTAGTAGCGCTTGCTCGCTTGCGCGCGATGGTCTGAATCGCAAAACCTGTTCTCTCCGCCCCGTTCCCGGTGTAGCATGCCGGGTTCGTCTATCACCACTGCGCCGCCGCAATCCCGACGACTGCGGCGGCGCCTGCATCCTTGTCCAGATCAGCCAACTTAGAGCTAGCACTGCACGCCGCCGCAGAAGCGATTGCACAGGTACGCGCCGGTCGCAGACTGTCCGACGCGCTTTCCGGGCTGGAGGCAGGCTCGAGCCTGGGCGCTGCCGTGCAGGACCTGGCTTACGGCACCTTGCGCAATCTCGGCCTTCTGGACGCCGTCCTGGACGAGTTGCTGCGCAAGCCGGTCAAACCGGCCGTACACGCCGTGCTGCTCGCCGCGCTTTACCAGTTGCGCGCGCGGCCGCGGACCAGCCATACCACCGTGGATCAGGCGGTCCGCGCGGTATCGCGCATCGAGCCCGCGGCCAAAGGCTTGGCCAACGCCGTGCTGCGCAACTATCTGCGTGAGGCGGACGCGCTGGTCGCACGCTGCAACTCCGAAACCGCGCATTACTCCTACCCGCAGTGGTGGATAGACCGCGTGCGCACCGCCTGGCCGCAGCGGTGGGAGTCGATTCTGAACGCCGGCAACCTGCACCCGCCGATGAGCTTGCGCGTCAACCAGCGCCGCCTCACGGCCGAACAGTATCTGGCCAAGCTGAGCGAGCGCGGCATCGCCGCCGAACCTCTCGGCGCGCAAGCGATTCTGCTCGAACGCCCCTTGCCAATCGAGTCGATTCCGGGCTTCGCTGCCGGAGAGGTGTCGGTGCAGGACGCCGGCGCCCAGCTCGCCGCGCCGCTGCTCGATGTTCGACCCGGCATGCGCGTGCTTGACGCCTGCGCCGCGCCTGGCGGCAAAGCGGGCCACATCCTGGAACTCGCCGATTGCAGTCTCACGGCACTGGACAGCGACCCGGCGCGCGTGCCGCGCATCAGCGACAACCTGGCACGACTCGGTTTTTCGGCGCGCGTCGTCTGCGGCGACTGCACCGTTCCAGCCAGCTGGTCCGACGGCGGACTGTTCGAACGCATCCTGCTCGATGCTCCCTGCACCGCATCGGGCGTGGTCAAGCGCCACCCCGATATCAAATGGCTGCGCCGCGACGGCGACGTCCCCCGGCTCGCGGCAACCCAGGGCCGGATGCTGGACGCGCTGTGGCAACTCCTGGCGCCGGGTGGTAAATTGCTGTATGCGACGTGCTCGGTGTTCCCGCAGGAAAACGCACAGACGGTCATGTCCTTCCTGGCGCGCTGCGGCGAAGCCCGCCGCCTGCCTCTGGCGGAACCGGAGGGCGGACAACTCCTGCCCGACTCGCGGCACGACGGATTCTTCTATGCCCTGCTGGAAAAAAATTAGGCGGCCGTCAGTAACTATAGGGAGATCCTCCCTCGTGCTCCCCTGGATCGGCCCGCGGCAAAGTACATTTTGCCGCGAGTCCTAGGATATGAGCCTGCGGCTGCTAGTGTCGCTGCTGCTGGCGCTGGTGCTAGGCTGGTCCGCGCCGGCACGCGCCCAGAACATCGAAATCAACCATATCTCGCTCGAAGGCAACGATGAGGGCTACGCGCTCGATGCCGACTTTAAAATCGACCTGACCCCACGGCTTGAGGACGCCATCAACAACGGCGTCCCGGTGTATTTCGAGGTCGATTTCGAACTCACGCGCTCACGCTGGTACTGGTTTGACGAACGCTCGGTCAGCCGGCAGCTGATGTTGCGCCTGTCCTACCACGCGCTCACGCGCCAATACCGCGTTTCGAGCGGCGCCCTTTACCAGGCCTTTTCCACGCTGCCGGAGGCGCTGCGCGTGCTGTCCCGGGTGCGTTCCTGGGAGGTGCTGAAGCGCGTCGACCTGGTCGCCGGCACCGAATACCAGGCGGGGCTGCGCATGCGCCTGGACGTGACGCAGCTGCCCAAGCCGTTCCAGCTCGATGCGCTCACCAACCGCGAATGGAATTTGACCTCCGAATGGCAGCACTGGCCGTTCCGGGTCAAGGCGCCTGTGACGGAGAAGACGCCGCAATGAAATATGTGCTCATCTTCAGCGTGGCGCTGGGCGCGATTCTGCTGTTCCTGCTGGCGGCGGCGAGCGGCAACACCGAGTTGTTCTCCCGCAATTATGCGCTGTTGCTCGGCCTGAACGCGGCGCTGGCCGCTGCGCTGCTGGCCTTGATCGGCTATCAATTGTGGGTGCTCACGAGCAAGCTGCGCAAGCGCGTGTTCGGCTCGCGCTTGACGCTGCGCTTTCTGCTCATGTTTCTGCCTATGGTCATCGTGCCCGGCGGCCTCGTCTATGTGGTATCGGTGCAGTTCATGGCGAAAAGCATCGAATCCTGGTTCGACGTGCGCGTCGATAACGCGCTCGAGGGCGGGCTCAACCTCGGCCGCACCGCGCTCGATATGCTATTGACGGAACTGCACGACAAGGCGGTGCGCATGGCGCTCGCGCTGTCCGACAAGACCGCGGCGCAGCAGGTGGTGCTGCTGGACCAGCTGCGCGAACAGGCGGGCGTCGACGATGCGCTGCTGTTGTCCTCAGGCGGCAATGTCATCGCCAGCGCCAGCAAAGGAGTGGGCAAATTCCTGCCGAACATGCCCAACGCCATCATCCAGCGCCAGGCGCGGCAGGCACGCAGTTATTCCGCGATCGAGAGCGAGCCCGACAAGAGCTTGAGCCTGCGCGTGCTGGTTCCGGTGGCCGCCCTCAGCATCGCTGAGGACGAGCGTCTGTTGCAGCTGGTGCAGCCGGTGCCGCCGGCGCTGGCGCACGACGCGGAAGCGGTGCAAGAAGTATATCGGGACTACAAGGAGCTGTCGCTGTCGCGCCAGGGCCTGAAGGAAATCTATATTCTCACGCTCACCCTGACGCTGTTGCTGACGCTGTTCTCCGCCACCGCGCTCGCCTTCCTGCTCTCGTCGCGCCTGTCGGAGCCCCTGGCGCTGCTTGCCGCGGGCACCCAGGCGGTGGCGCGCGGCGACTATAGCCGTCGCGCGCAAGTCACCAGCAGCGACGAGCTGGGCATCCTCACCCAATCGTTCAACAGCATGACCGAGCAGCTGGACGATGCACGCACGGCCGCCGAATCGCACCGCGCCGAGCTGGAAACCGCCAAGGCTTATCTGGAAAACATCCTGGCCAATCTTTCTGCCGGCGTGCTGGTATTGGATGAACAGTTGCGCCTGGGCACCGTCAATCACGGCGCAGGCGCCATTCTGCAGGAGACATTCGAAGACCTGAAAGGCCGGTCGCTCGCCGATTGGCCGCGGCTGCAGCCGCTGGCGCACGCCATAGTCGAAGGCTTTAAACGGCACGGCGCCGATACCTGGCAACAGCAGCTGGAGCTGGCCGAGCGCACGCTGCTGGTGCGCGGCTCTGTTCTGCCGCGAGCGAGCGGCGGCGGCTACGTGGTCGTGTTCGACGACGTCACGAAGCTGATCGAGGCGCAGCGCGCAACCGCCTGGGGCGAGGTGGCGCGGCGCCTGGCACACGAGATCAAGAACCCGCTCACGCCGATTCAACTCTCGGCCGAACGCCTGCTGGCGAAGCTTGAGAACAAGCTCGCGCCCGAGGACGCGGCCACGCTCAACCGGGCCGCAGCGACCATCGTCAATCAGGTTGCGGCGATGAAAGGGATGGTGGACGACTTCGGCGAATATGCGCGCACGCCCGCGCCCCAACTGCAGGCGCTGGATTTGAACGCGCTGGTAGTCGAAGTGCTGGGCCTGTACGAGCATACGGGCGCGCTGGTGCAGACCGTATTGCAGGCGGGGCTGCCGCAGGTGAGGGGCGACCCGACGCAGTTGCGCCAGGTGATACACAATCTGCTGCAGAACGCCCAGGATGCACTCGCCGGAAGCGCCGGTCCGCGCATCGAAGTCGTGACCGAGCGCGCCGGCAACCGGGCCTGCCTCAAAATCAGCGACAATGGCTGCGGCTTTCCCGCGGCGATTATGGCGCGCGTGTTCGATCCCTATGTCACCACCAAACCCCGGGGAACCGGATTGGGCTTGGCGATCGTGAAGAAGATCATTGAAGAGCACAGCGGCGCAGTCAGCGTGGAAAACCTGCCCGGGCACGGCGCCAGCGTCAGCATCACGCTGCCGCTGCAAGCCGAATCGACAAGGACAAGTTAGTGCCTCAGATACTGGTCGTCGACGACGAAATCGGCATCCGCGAATTGCTGTCGGAGATTCTTGCTGACGAAGGTCACACGGTGCAGCTGGCGCAAAACGCAGCGCGCGCGCGTGCGCTGCGCGCCGCGGAGCGCCCCGATCTGGTACTGCTCGACATCTGGATGCCCGATACCGACGGCATTACCCTGCTCAAGGAGTGGGCGGCGAACGGCCAGCTCACCATGCCCGTAGTAATGATGTCCGGACACGGCACCATCGAGACTGCGGTAGAGGCCACCCGCATCGGCGCGATCGATTTTCTGGAAAAGCCGATTGCACTACAAAAGCTGCTGTCCACGGTGAAGCGCGCGCTGCGACGCTCAGACGGCCAGCCGCAGGCCGGTCTCACGCTGCTCAGCCTGGGCCGCTCGCCCGTGCTGGCCGAACTGCGCAAGCGCCTCGCACAGGTGGCCACCTTGGCGATGCCGGTACTGCTGCGCGGCGAACCGGGCGTCATGCCGGAGCTGTTCGCGCGCTACCTGCACCAGCCCAATACACCCTGGGTAGTGGCGGGCGCAGCGCTGGCCGACGCGCCGCAGGACTTGCTGACGCAGGCCGCCAGCGGGCTGCTTTTCGTCGAAGAGCTGGCAGCGCTCACCCGGGCGCAGCAAAAGAATTTGGCCTTGATCCTGGGAAAGCAGGAAAGAACCAAAACGCGCATCGTCTCCTTCACCGCCGAGGAGCCTGCGCGCCTCGTCGCAGAGCTCGGATTCGACGCCGGCCTGCTCGCGCGCCTGTCCGAGCTGTCGCTGCCGCTGCCGGCGCTGCGCGAGCACGCCGAGGACATTCCCGACATTGCCGGCATTCTGCTGGCGCAGTTGGTCGAGGCCAAGAGTTGCCCTCCCCGTCATTTTTCCACCGCCGCGCTCAATGCCCTGCGCCAGTTTCACTGGCCGCGCAACCTGCAGGACCTGCAGGGCGCAGTGAAGAACCTCGCCCTCACCGCGCTGGAGGAGGAAATCGGTGCGGCCGACGTGGAGCGCGTGGCGGCGCAGTTTCATCCTGCTGCGGATGCCCAGGTCACTCTACCGCTGGCGCTGCCGCTACGCGAGGCGCGCGAAGCATTCGAGCGCGCTTATTTCGAACAGCTTCTGGCGCGCGAAGCGGGGTCGATCGCGCGCGTGGCCGAGAAGAGCGGCCTGGAGCGCACCCACCTTTACCGCAAGCTCAAGGCACTTGGAATCGCGCCCGGCAAGAAGGAAGAATAGGCAACTGCTTTGCGCGGCAGCAAAAAAGCATAAAATGCTGGCGGTCAGCCATCAAGTTTCCGCCTCGGCATAGCGCAGCAGAAATTGCCGCTGACAGAATTCAGGGGGGCAATATTGAAAATTATCATCCTCGGCGCGGGTCAGGTCGGCACCAGCGTGGCGGAAAGTCTGGTTTCCGAGGCGAATGACATCACCGTTGTCGATGTCGACGGCGGGCGCCTGCGCCTGTTGCAGGACCGGCTGGACCTGCGCACCGTCATCGGCAGCGCGGCGCATCCGCCGGTTCTGCAAGACGCCGGCATCGAAGACGCCGACATGCTGATCGCGGTAACCCAAAGCGACGAGACCAACCTTGTCGCCTGCAAAATCGCCGCGCACCTGTACAACGTTCCCACCCGTATCGCGCGCATCCGCGCCCCGCAGTACCTCGCCAACGCGCAGCTGTTCGCACCGGACTGCTTTGCCGTCGATTACGCGATTTGCCCGGAGCAGCTGATCACGGAATACCTGGTCAAGCTGGTGCAATTTCCCGAGGCGTTGCAGGTGCTCGAATTTGCCGATGGCCGCGTGAGCCTGGTGGCCGTGCGCGCGTTTCCGGGCGGAACACTGGTGGGTCACCAGCTGCAGGACATCCGCACGCACATACCCGGCGTGGATGTGCGCGTCGCCGCGATTTTCCGCGGCGACCGGCCGATCGTACCCGAGGGCACAACGGTGGTCGAGGCCGGCGACGAAGTGTTCTGCCTCGCCGCCAGCCAGAATATCCGCAAGGTGATGCAGGAACTGCGCCGCCAGGACAAGCCCGTGCGCCGTGTCATGATCGCCGGCGGCGGCAACATCGGCCTGAGGCTGGCACGCGCGCTCGAGCGCGATTACACGGTCAAGGTCGTCGAGCACGACAAGCGCCGCTGCGAAGAGTTGTCGACGCGGCTCGATACGACGCTGGTGCTGCAGGGCGACGTCACTGATGAATTGCTGCTCGAAGCCGAGAACGTCGAGGAGATGGATTTGTTCGTCGCCGTTACCAATGACGACGAAAACAACATCATGAGCTGCCTTCTCGCCAAGCGCATGGGCGCACGCCGGGTCGTCGCCCTGATCAACCGACGCTCGTATGTGGACCTGCTGCAATCGGGACAGATCGACATCGCCATCTCCCCGGCGCAGGCGACCATAGGTTCGCTGCTGGCGCGTGTGCGCCGCGGCGACATCACCGAGGTGCACTCGCTGCGTCGCGGAGCAGCGGAGGCCCTCGAAGCGGTGGTGCACGGCGATGCGTCATCGTGCCGCGTGGTTGGCCGCCAAATAGACCAAATCGAATTGCCCAAGGGCACGACCAT
>DATKUQ010000645.1:0-7396 GCA_035530495.1 Burkholderiales bacterium | reverse complement strand
GCGGCTACACCAAACTCTACGTCGATCACGTGCTGCAGGCCAGCGAGGGAGCGGACCTGGACTTCCTGGTCGGTTCCAGCGGCGCCAAGGTTCCGAAAGACAACCACTAGCGTGCCGGCCGGGGCGTTCCGGCTGCCCGCTACAGTTCCCGGCGCGGGGGTAGAATAAACGCGCTTTTACCAGGGGCTCACACCATGCTGCAAGCCATAGACCCCACCATACGCCTCAACCCCGCCGACGATGTCGTCATCGCGCGCGTCGAAATCGCCGAGGGCACGACGCTGCTCAAGGAAAACAATGTGCGGGTCGCGGCGCGCGTGCCCGCCGGACACAAGATCGCGGTGCGCGAGATCAAGTCCGGCAGCCCGGTGCGGCGCTACAACCAGATCATCGGTTTCGCCACGCGCGACATCCATGCGGGCGAGCATGTACACGTGCACAACATCGCCATGGGCGACTTCGACCGCGACTACGCCTATTGCGCCGACGCCAAGCCCACCGACTACGTCGCACAGCCGGCGACCTTCCAGGGCATCGTCAGAGAGGACGGGGCAAATGCGGGCCGCGTCGCCACGCGCAACTACATCGGCATCCTCACCAGCGTCAACTGCTCGGCCACGGTCGCGCGCATGATCGCGCGGCATTTCGAGAATCGCCTCGACGCGTTTCCCAACGTCGACGGCGTGGTCGCGCTCACCCACAAGTCGGGCTGCGGCATGGCCTCCGAAGGCGAGCCCATGGATGTGCTGCGCCGGACCATGGCCGGCTATGCGCGCCACCCCAATTTCTACGCGGTGCAGGTCGTAGGCCTGGGCTGCGAGGCGAACCAGATCAACAGCCTGCTCGCGGCGCAGCAATTAAAGCGCAGCGACAAGCTCGCCGCCTATACCATCCAGGAAAAGGGCGGCACGATGAAGGCGGTGCGCGAAGGCATCGCGCGCATCGAGGCGCTCCTGCCAGAGGCCAATAGGGTGAAGCGCGAAACCGTGCCGGCGAGCCACCTCTTGCTCGCGCTGCAGTGCGGCGGTTCGGACGGCTACTCCGGCATTTCCGCCAACCCGGCGCTGGGCGCGGCCGTGGACCTGCTGGTGCGCCACGGCGGCGGCGCGATCCTGTCGGAAACACCGGAGATCTACGGCGCCGAGCACCTGCTCACGCGCCGTGCGCTCACGCGCGCAGTGGGCGAAAAGCTGATCCGCCGCATCAAGTGGTGGGAAGCCTACACGGCGCGCAACGGCAACGAAATGAACAACAACCCTTCGCCCGGCAACAAGGCCGGCGGCCTCACGACCATCCTGGAGAAGTCGCTCGGCGCCGTGGCCAAGGGCGGCACCACCAATCTGGTCGACGTGTACGAATACGCCGAAGCGGTCACGGCCAAGGGTTTCGTCTATATGGACACGCCCGGCTACGATCCGGTGTCGGCTACCGGGCAAATCGCCGGCGGCGCCAATCTTGTCTGCTTCACCACCGGCCGCGGCTCGGCCTACGGCTGCAAGCCCGCGCCCTCGCTCAAGCTGGCCACCAACACGCGCCTTTACGAACATCAGGAAGAGGACATGGACCTGAACTGCGGCAGCATCGTCGACGGCAAGGAGAGCATCGAAGAAGTCGGGCAGAAGCTGTTCGAGCTGATCCTGAAAACCGCCTCCGGCGCGAAGACCAAGAGCGAGCACTTCGGCTACGGCGAAGACGAGTTCGCGCCCTGGGTCCTGGGTGCGACCATGTAATGGGCATGCCTTCGAAAAAGCCCTGTGTGACCATGTAATCCCGGTTGCTTTCAAAAATCCGGGAGGGGGATGCGATGACCGAGTCCGCGATGCGTACCATCCTGCTCCACCTTGTACTGGTCGCCGCATTGGCCTGCGTGGCGCAGCCGGCGCTGGCCAGGACCGCGAAACAGAGCGTCCACGGCGCCATCGCCTTGCAGCGCGACACCGGCCGGTTCGGCTACGCCTACGCTGCCGCCACGTCGCGCGCGGCCAAGCTCGAAGCGCTTAAGCAATGCGCGGACCCGCGCTGCGAAGTCGTGGTGAGTTTCAGCAACGCCTGCGGCGCCCTCGCACGCAAGCCGGCGCGCGGACCAAAAGCATATTTCGCCGCCAAAGGCGCCACGCGGCAGGAAGCGGAAACCAAGGCGCTGCGCCTGTGTGCGGACAGGGATTGCGCGATCACCGCCTGGGCCTGCACCCGGTAACTCCACACGAGCCCTTGCGCTCATGCGCGAGTTGCCCGCGCAAGGCGTCGAGGGAAGCAAGTTCGCAGCGATCGCGCCGGCGGCCAGCGCCAATGCCGGCGGAATTCCATGGGACAATCTGTCATCGGCCGAAGCCGAATACATGAATTGCTCGAGCGAGGAACAAGGCATGACCACAGAAACGAAGAAGGACGTCTTCTATAGCGACATGCTGGTTCGCTTCTCCCATTGCGATCCGGCCGGCATCATCTTCTACCCGCACTATTTCGTAATGTTCAACGGACTGGTGGAAGACTGGTTCAACCACGCGCTGGAGATCAACTACGCGGACTTCATCACCACGCGGCGGATGGGGCTGCCCATGGTCAATATCAAATGCGATTTCGTAGCCCCCTCCAAGATTGGCGAAGTCATCACCCTGACGCTGAGGATTGATCGCATCGGCAAGAGCTCGCTCACGCTGGCGGTCGGCGCTCTTCTGGGCGATCAGACAAGGATTACGGCGCAGCTTACCTTGTGCGTATTTTCCTTCGAAACCAAGCGCGCCGTACCCATTCCCGACGATCTGCGGGATCGCCTTAGCGATTTCAAACAAGGAAGGCTGGAGCATCCCTGGCGGCAGGCCTAGGCGACCAATCCTGATGCGGGCCGAGGCGGCCCGCGCGCCGCCGCGCCGACGCTCACGCAGGTGCGCAAGAAACTCACCGCGATCATCGATGCAATCAATTCGGTCGGCCGCAGCGGACTGACGAACAGATGGCCGAGATTGCGCGAATACAACTCGTCGAGAAGCACGAGCGCAACTGCGAGCAGTCCGCGGAACATCACTTCCCACAACAACAGGCCGCTTATCAGCAAGGCCGGCACCTGCGCCACCACAGACGAATTGGTGGCGAAAAGCTCGGCGATGAATCCCTACAGCGCCATGTACATGGTCGGCCAGTAAGCGGTTCCGAGGACGCGCACCATGCCCTCGCCCAGTACGCGCACGCTGCCGGAAGTGGGCAACAGCACGCCGAGCAGAATCGCGAGCGTGGTGGTCTTGCCGGCGCCGTTCCCGCTCAATAGACCGCAGGTGGTACCGCGCTCGACCTGGAAGCTCGATCCGTTCACGGCCTGCACCGCACCGTAGCGCTTGACCGGATTTTCCACCGCGATGGCGTGGCTCACGCGCTTTCCCTGCGGTTTCGCGGGCTCTTCATATCTCGGAGCAGCCAGGCGGACGAGTGTTAGAATTTTAACATGAAGCCGCTATCGACCCGATTTGCGGGGACGCGCCTGCACTGCGATCTGCCCCTATCGCTCGGCGCGGAAATCGCGCTGCCCGCGGCCGCCGCGCGCCATGCGGTGACGGTGCTGCGCCTGCAAGTGGGCGATACGCTGCACCTGTTCAACGGCGAGGGCGGGGAGTACGGCGCGAGCCTTATCGCCGTGAGCAAGCGCG
Organism: Burkholderiales bacterium; assembly: GCA_035530495.1. Taxonomy (GTDB): domain Bacteria; phylum Pseudomonadota; class Gammaproteobacteria; order Burkholderiales; family SG8-39; genus 2-12-FULL-64-23. The sequence continues at coordinate 3,755 of DATKUQ010000645.1, read as the reverse complement.
AAGCCAGGGTGCGCCTGTTCGAGTTCCATGCCGAGGAGCGCGAATCGCCGGTGCACATCACGCTGGCCTTGGGCATTTCCGCGGGCGAGCGCATGGACTACAGCCTACAGAAGGCGACCGAACTCGGGGTCGCTGCGATTCAGCCGCTTGCCACCGAGCGCGGCGTGGTCAAACTTGCCGGCGAACGCGCCGACAAACGCCTGCAGCATTGGCAGCATGTGGTGATCGCCGCATGCGAGCAGTGCGGGCGCAACCGCGTGCCCGCGGTGGCACCGGTGCAGCCGTTTTTCCATTATCTCGAGCAGGTCGACCGCGGCAAGCGGCTGCTGATGCTGTCGCCGGATGCGGAAACGCCGTTGAAGCGTGTGGTGCCGGCCGCCGCCGCAGTGCTCCTGATCGGCGCCGAGGGCGGCCTCGCGCCGGCCGAATATCAGGCTGCCGAGGCGAGCGGCTTCGAGCCGGTCAAGCTCGGGCCGCGCATCCTGCGTACCGAGACTGCGCCGGTGGCGGCTTTGGCGGTGCTGCAGGCGCTGTGGGGAGACCTTTGATGGCGACCAGCGGCCGCCCGGAGTCCAAGCGCGCGGCGCATGCAAGCGGCGCACACGGAGCGCGCGTCTGCGCGCGGCGCGCAAGCGGGAGCACGCGATGCTGAACAGGAATCCAGCCGGCGCGAAATTCGTCCTCTACAACGCAATCTGGAGCGGCCGCTTCGATGCAAGGACCGGCTGGAGGAGGGGCATCATCAGGTTGGTGCGGCTGGTGCTGGTGCTCGTGCGCGACGTCACCTACGGTCAGCTGACCCTGCGCGCGACCGGACTCGTGTTCACTACGCTGCTGTCGCTGGTGCCGCTGCTCGCGCTCAGCTTTTCCGTACTCAAGGCGTTCGGGGTGTACAACCAGATCAATCCGCTGCTGCACCAGTTCCTGGCGCCGCTGGGCGAGAAAAGCGACGACGTAAGCATGTGGATCATCAAGTTCATCGCGAACCTCAACGTCAAAGTCCTCGGTTCGATCGGACTGGCGATGCTGATCTACACCGTAGTATCGCTGATGCAAAAGATCGAGGAGTCGCTCAATTTCATCTGGCATGTGCCGCAACTGCGCAGCTTCGCGCGGCGTTTCAGCGGCTACCTGAGCGTGCTCCTGATCGGTCCGGTGTTGGTATTTTCGATCGTCGGACTCGCCGCGACCATCATGGCGGTACCGCAAGTGGAGCGCTTGCTCGCGACCGAGCCCGTCGGCGGCATGGTCTATGCACTGGGCCAGACGATCCCGGTGTTTTTCGTCATCGGCGTCTTCGTGTTCGCCTACCGCTTCGCGCCCAACACCAGGGTGCGGATGGACGCCGCGCTGATCGGCGGGATCGTCGCGGGGATGCTGTGGCAATTGGCGAGCTGGGCGTTCGCCGAGTTCGCCCGTACTTCGACCCAGTACGCCGCGATCTATTCGAGTTTCGCGATCTTCCTGCTGTTTCTGATCTGGCTTTATCTCAACTGGCTGATCCTGCTGCTCGGCGCGAGCATCGCGTTCTACAGCCAGTATCCGCAATACCTGGTGCTGGAACAGGGCGAGCCGCGGCTGAGCAACCGCATGCGCGAGCGCGTCGCGCTGATGCTGATGCACCTTATCGGCAAAGCCTACCTGGACGGCGCTCCGCCCTGGACTTTTTCCGACCTTACGCAGCGGCTGGGCGTGCCCACCTACGCCCTGCAGAGGGTACTGGAAGCGCTGGAGCAAGGCGGCCTGCTCCTGCGGACCGGCGACGACCCGCCCGCCTACCTGCCAAGCCGCGACATCGGGTCCGTCACGCTCAAGGCGGTGCTGCAAGCCGTGCGCACGGCCGGCGAAGAGCATTACCTCGGGCCGCAGGCGGTGCCCGCGCCGGCGGAGATCGAAGCGATTATGGCGAAGATGGATCTGGCGTTCGACGAACAGGTGCGGGAGCTTACGCTCAGGGATCTGGTGGCTCCGGCAGAGCCGGAGGAAGCGAGTCGCGACCGAGGAGCGAAACAGACTTCCGAACGTCGCGACAAGTGACTTAGAATGGTGCTTTCGCAGCCGGTTGCAGCGCATGCAGACCAACGTCAACAGCCAGTTCGTCGCCTGGTTCCGCTCCGCGGCGCCTTATTTCAACGCCTTTCGCGGCAAGACCTTCATCATCGCCTTCGGCGGAGACGTCGTGGCCGACGGCAAGTTCGCGGTGCTCACCCAGGACATCAACCTCTTGCGCAGCGCCGGCATACGCCTGGTGCTGGTGCACGGCTCGCGCCCGCAGATCGAGGCGCAGCTGAAGCTGCGCCGCGCGCGTTCGCGCTATCACGCCGGGGTGCGCATCACCGACGCGGTCGCGCTGACCTGTGTGAAAGAGGCCGCCGGCCTGCTGCGCGTCGAGCTCGACGCGCTGCTGTCGCAGGGCCTGCCCAATTCGCCCATGGCGGGCGCCGACATCAATACCGTGTCCGGCAATTTCATCACCGCCCAGCCCATGGGCGTGATCGACGGCGTCGACCTGCAATACACCGGCACCGTGCGCAAAGTGAATACCGCGGCGATCGAATCGCGCCTCGCGGTGGACGACCTGGTCGTCATTTCCAGCGTCGGCTATTCGCCCACCGGAGAAGTGTTCAACCTGTCGATGGAGGACGTGGCGGTGGCCATCGCCAAGGCGCTGCGCGCCGAAAAGCTGGTGTTCCTCAGCGACGCCCCGGTGGAAGACGCGCGCGGCCACCTGATGCCCGAACTGTCGGCGCAGGAGGCCGAGCTGCTGCTCGCGCAGGGCAAGAATCTCACCCCGGACACGCGCCTGTATCTGAGCCATGCGGTGGAAGCGGTGCGCGCCGGCGTGGCGCGGGCGCACGTCGTATCGCACAAAGTGGACGGCGCGCTGCTGCTGGAGCTTTTTACCCACGGCGGTTCCGGCAGCATGATCACGGCGGACAAGCTCGAGCGCCTGCGCCCGGCCAGCATCGACGACATCGGCGGCATCCTGCAGTTGATCGAGCCGCTGGAAGCAGATGGCACGCTGGTCTACCGCGGACGCGAACTGCTGGAGCGCGAGGTGCAGAGCTTCTTCGTCATCGAACACGACGGCGTAATCGTAGGCTGCGCCGCGCTCTACCCCCTCGCGGGCAAATCGGCGGAGCTGGCGGCGCTCGCGGTGCGCCCCGAATACCAGGGACGCGGCTATGGCGAGAAGCTGCTCGAACACGGCGAAGTCGAGGCGCGCCAGCTCGGCTACAAAAAAATGTTTGTGCTCACCACGCGTGCCGCGCACTGGTTCATCGAGCGCGGCTTTGCCGAAAGCCCGGTCCGCGCGCTCCCAGAGCCGAAAAAATCACTCTACAACCTGCAGCGGCGCTCCAAGGTCCTGCTGAAAAAACTCTAGGCGCCTGCGTTCCCCGCCGCGGCTGCGTCAATGCGGCATGCGGTCGAGTTCAGCGGCGAGCGCGCGCAATCCCGGCGCAATCTCCACCCGGTAGGGCGTAGGCGCGGGATCAAGCAGCCTGAGCTGCGGCGGCAGGCGCGCCATCCCGGCCGCCGCGCGCGCACGCGCAACGGCCAGCGACTCGGCTTCGGCCACGCGCCTGCCCGCTTGCATCACCGGCTCCAGCAGCGGCGTGCCGCGCTGCGCATCGACCTCCAGCGCGACCACGTCGTAATCCGGCGTACCGTCGGGCGCGAACTGCCGGTACACCTGCTTGCGTCCCGGCCAGGTGGCCTTGCCCTCCGAGTGCTTGCGCCGCGGCGTCCCCGCG
>DATKUQ010000644.1:0-6562 GCA_035530495.1 Burkholderiales bacterium | reverse complement strand
TAAAGCCGCGCCGCCACCACGTGCAAGGCCGGGATCCGTGCGGGTAGCTGCGCTTCGATTTCGCGCGCTGCTTGCACCGTCGGGCAGGCGCAGCGCGCAAGCTCGTCCTTGCCCGAGTCGCACCATGCACGGACCATCTCCGGCGTCATCTCCACATGGAATTGCATGCCGAGGTGCCGGTCCAGAACGAATGCCTGCTTATCGCAATGGGGACTGGACGCGATGCGGGCGGCTCCAGGCGGGATGGTGAAGGTCTCGCCATGCCAGTGAAAAGCGAGAAAGCTCCGCGTGGCGCCGAACCAGGCGCGCGCCTGCTCGCTATCGGCAACGTCCACTCTGCCCCAGCCGATCTCCTTCTGCGGGTTGGGGCCGACCGCAGCGCCCAGCGCCTTGGCCATCAGCTGCGCGCCCAGGCAATGACCCAGCACCGGCACGTCCTCTTCGACAGCGGCGCGGATCAGGCGTAGCGCAGCGGGAATCCAGGGGAGCGCGTCGTTGACGCTCATCGGGCCGCCCATGAAAACCACGCCGGAGAACGCGCCCGCGGAAGCGGGCGCCGCTTCGCCGGCGTCCATGCGCACCAGCCTCCACGGTATCGAATGCGCGTCGAGGAACGCGGCGAAGTAGCCGGGGCCCTCGGTGGGGCAGTGACGGAATATGGCGACCGGCTTCACTCCGCTCGCTTACTGCGGATTCAATTCGCGCCATAGCACGCGTTTTCCGGTAAATCCGGCTTGCGCTCCCTTGAAAGCCGCGTTGACATCTATCTGAGGCGTCGGATTGGTCGAAGTTACGACTTCGACCATGGGTTTGCCCTGCTCGTAGATGATGTTGATACCGACGATGGTAGAGTCGTATTTAACCGAAGTCAGGGGGATTCCCGGAGGCGCGGTGACCGAACCGCCCGTAGCGTAGTCGAAATAGTTCATCCAACCATACCCGCCTGGCGAACAAACGGTATTCGATGGAACGATGGTCGGCACTATCAAAGTCCCTTGCACCAGTTGGGCGTCGATGTTTTCCCGCTCCCCGCTGTCGGGGAAATCGACAAACCAGCCGCGGCCAGTGAAGAAATTCACGTTATTGGCAGCCGTGACGGCGCCCGTGGGCGAGCCGGAAGAAAGTCGGCTGGCGGTCCCGTCCGGGTTGGGGATCAAGTATTGCTGCACCAAGGTATTGCGCGGATTTACCAGCGTGGTGCTCGCATTGTCATCCTTGATCGCGTATTCGGTCTGTTGCTGGGTCGTGGTAAGGTCGCCGACCTCCAGATATTTCCCGGTTCCGATGAATACGACACGCTTGCCCACGATATTGCCCAACACCGGCGTGGTCATTATGGGCTGCGGGCTGGCACCGGCGCTATCGGCGAACAAGGTCGCGAATTTGAGAGCAGAACCGGTGCCGATGGTCGCGGCAGTACTGCTGTTGATATTGAAACGCCAGACATTTCCGAGCAAGTCGCCGCCATAGACATAGCCCGCCGTATTGCCACCGGGCTCGTTATTCCAGGCGGCGATCTTGGCCAGGCCGCTCGGCGTCGAGGGAGAGCCGACGCCGGTGGAAATCTTGCTGATAATGTGGCCGTCGGCCGCATCCAGCACGTACAGATAGCCTATGCCGCTGCCCGCCGGCGAATTGTTGACCGTCGGATTGGCGCTCAGCGTGCCATTGTCGTAACCGGAGGTCGCCAGCACGACCCAGGTGCCGTCGGCTTTTCTGGTAATGACGGGCGATCCGTAGGTATAGCCGAGATCGTCGTCCTGGACCTTGCCGAAACCGCTGCTCGGCGTAAATTCCCATAGCAAGTGGGGATTGAGGGGATCGGTGATATCCAGCGCATAATAACCGCGCCCGCCGCCGTTCAGCCCGGCCACGAGAATGGTCTTCCAGACGGCCGTTGCAGCGTCGGTGCAATTGGCGCTGCAGATGTCGGAAGTGATCGCGCTGCCGTTGACAAAGTTGGTGTGCTGGGTCGCGTAGCCGGTGTCTGCCAGCTTCCACATATTGGGTATCACCATGCTCGGAACGTAGGCCCAGCGTTCGATCCCGGTGTCGGCGGCAAAGGCGTGCATCATTCCGTCGTTAGCGCCCATGTACACAGTGCCGGGGCGGCTCGCCTGCGCCGTCAGAAAGGCGCTGTAACCCGGGTAGGGATAGCTGAATACCGGCGGGCCGATGAACGCAGGCTGCGATTCGAGCGCATCCCCCAACACGGCCGTTCGGTTGCGATACAACTGGTCCACCGGCGCGACGCTGCCGCGATTGAACTCGTGTCCCCACTGTCCGCGCAGATAATCGATCAGGTTGACGCCTTGGGCCGCCGTCTGTTGCGCAGAGGTGAGCGAACCCCACTGGCTCATCGTGTTGAGCGGCGTGTCCGGAAGCGTAAAGTACGACGGATTGTTGGCTGCATACGTGGCGTCGAACGGGGTGAGGCTGGGGGCGGTGGTCGCGGTACTTGGATCGGAAGTATAAATTGTCCGCGTATCGCTGTTGGCGCCGACCACGGTGTCCATGGTACCGGAGCAGGCGGTCGCTACCTGCACCTTGCAATCCGTGCCGACCAGATTGCCGCCGACGCAGACGCTCGAATTCGGCGTCACGCAGTTATACACGGTGCTGGCGCCGCTGGTATCGGCGACGATGGTGCCCGGCGATGGGCAGGATTCCGCCACGATATCCTGCGCGCACCAGCCGGCGGCCTTGCTGACCACGCCGGTATTCACGTTGATCGAGCGCGCTTCCAGATTGCCGGTCCACGCAACCGTGGTGTAGCTGGCGACATAGGCGAAGTTGTTGCCGGCGACCGGATTCAGCGTACTGGTGGCGGCCGCGGCCGCCGAACCCACTTTGGAATTGACGCTCGCCAGCGCGCTGGAAAGGCCGGCGGACAGGGTCGAGGGATCGGTGGCGCTGAAATAGGCGCCGTGCCCGTCCACCGCCGCATGCCACAGGTCGTCGAGGTTCGCGATGTATCCATTGCCGCCGCTTACGCCCGGCATTGGCCAGTTGCAGGTCGTGCCGTTCGCCTGCCAGGAGCACACCGGCGGCGTTGCGGACGAATTGGCGGTGAGGCCCAGCTTGACCGAGACATAGTCCCCGCTGGTGTCGCTGAGATAGCTGCGCGAATAATTCATCCAGCCGCTCGCACCCAGCGCCAGCGTGAAGGTGTTCATATGCTGCTGCAGATTCTGGTCCAGGCCGCTCATGAACACATTGTTTTGGCAGGTGTCAGTGCCGCTGGGTGCGAGCGCGGTCGGCGCGCCGATGCAATTACCCAGCGCCGGCGTGCGCAAGTCGGTCTGGTAGTAATACATGGCGACGTCCGCCAGGCTGTCGCTGCTGCCGCCGCTGGAACCGGCCGTCGCCACCGCGGCGCCCTGTTGCACCGGGTGGCTCGTCTGATTCCCGCCTGGATAGGAAATGTTGCGTGATTTTTCACAAGACCCGGTGTAATAAGAAGAACCATTGTTACTCCAGTTGCTCGGCGTGCAACCTGCCGTGGCGGACGCTGACGTGCAGGTGCCGATTCGGGGCTGGGTTAAGAGTTTCCTATAGTTCCCGCTGCAGCCATCACTGTCTTTGGAATACTTGTTGTCCGTATACGTATAGGTATATACGTTGATGGCACTGGCGCCGTCGTACATCGGCCGCCCCGCCGTCCCATCCTGGTTGCCGATCATGCTGCCGTTCAAGGCGTAACCAGTGGTACTGCCGTTCCAATAGCCGTCCGTGGTAAGGATGGTGAAGTTCTGCTGGCAGGAGTACTGCATCGGGTCGTTGCTGGTTCCCGCGCCGAATCCGGAGAGCTTGCCCGCGTAGTACTTCCCGGCATCCGCCAAGGCCTCGCGCAGAGGCGTACCGCCGTTTGGCGTGGTTCCGTAAACGTCGTTGTACCAATTGGTGCGTTGGCTGCTGACTGGGCCGAGCGTGGAATCGCTGTTGTCCCAGAACGTATCCACAGGCACCGTCGGATCGGTCGCGGAACTGAGTCTGATGAAACCCACGCGGTACTTTTTGTCGAGACTGGAGAAGGCGCGCCCGGTGGCGGTTTTCATCATCAGAATGCGCGTGCGGTAATAGCTGTACCAGTTGGCGAAGTTGGTCAGGTCGGCCGCATCGGTATCGGGGAAGGGACCGTTGGTAGTGAGCGCTACGCCGCCGGAACTGGTGACCACCGGCGTGTAAAAGGCCGCCGAAGTCGGGCCGGTGATCGTGATTACGTTGCCCGAGGAAGTGGCGCTGTAGCTGTTCTGGTTGATCGCGGCCGCGATATTGGCGGCCGTGGTGCTGGTACTGGTCCCGCCGTTTGCGGGGGTCGCGCCCAGCAGTTGAACGCCGTTCACCGTGATGCTGCTGGCCGAGGGATTGCTGAAAGCGGTGGGCGTGTTGAATGTCATACTGCCGCTGCTAACGGTGCCGATCACCGGCGTCAAGCCGCCCGCCGAACCCGGACCGGTAATTGTGATCGTGCTGCCCGACGAAGTGGCGCTGAAGCCGTTCGCGGTGATCTGGTACTTGATATTCGTGGCGCAGGCGGTGGTGCTGCTGCAGGCGGACGATGTCCCGGACATGATTTGGACGCCGCCCACGGTGATGCCGGACAATTGGGCGCCCGACGATCCGCTTTCGGCGATCACGGTGAGGGTGGTGGTGGGCGCGGCCGCCGCGCTTACCGTAAGCGTAGTGGTTTCGTCGGTGTTGAGCCTGACCAGATTGAACACCGCATTGCCGGGCGAGGCGTTCTGGGCGCTATCGCATTCGGCATAGAAAGTGTTCGTGGGATCGTTGTAGTTCCGCTGCAGTTGCGTGGTCTGCGTGCCGGTATAGCTGTAGTAATAGGCGGTTTGCGACGAGTCGGTCCCCCCCGCGTTACCACCCACGCCAGACTGATTGGCTCGGAAGCCGCTGTTCAGGTTGACGCTGCCGGAGCCGGTGTTGAAGCCGTCCTGCCAGGCGCCGGTGAAAGGGGCGTCAGAATAGCTCGTGCCATCCGGCTTCACCGGCGGCACATAAGTGATGGTGGGGTTGTAATAGACCCCGTTACATTGGCTGCTGCGCACGCCGTAGTAGCCGAAGCGCCAGGTCACTGCGCTACCGCCGTCCGATGCGTCGTCGGGCAGGTGGTCCCAAGCCATACTGCCGGAATTGTCCATCAACAACACCAGATTCGGCTGCACCGAGGAGGTGGTGGATGTGGCCAGGGGCGAGGTCGCCAGCGCGACCGAGGCGGCCAGGGCCGGCAGCGGCAGCGCGAGGCCGGCGGCCAGCGCCAGGCTTAGCGACAGAAAATAAGGTGTAAAACGATTTTTCTGCTGAGGTCTCATGGTTGCATCCTTCATGGTTGCATCCTCTTAATAGACAAATGCCTGCACGTAGCTCACGGTATTGCGCGGGCCCGTGGTCCTGGAGGTGATGCGGATCTCGGGGGCTTGGCCGGCCGAGGGGCAGCCAGCCCCCTGGCAGATTTGCTGCGGCAGCGGGACCGCCTGCCCGTTGGTGTCGACGAGCGCGCCGCTGAACAGGCAGTCTGCAAACTTGATTGCCACCGCGGGCGGCGGCGAGGGGGAATAGGCCGGATTACGGCACATGCGCTGGATGATATAGCGGGTGCTGTTGCCGCTGCTGTCGGGGTCGGGCAGGACGAGGACGCTGTCGCTGTCGTCCCAATTGAATCGGGTTCCGCTGGTAGCGGTAAGGCTGAAGTTCGGATCGACGCTGGGGTAATAGCCGGGGGAGTAGTAAGGCGCGCCGACGTTGCCGCCATGGTAGATATTGAACGGGTGCGTGGTATCGGTCAGGACATTGATGGCGCTGTTTGCCGCATCCACCGCCGTCAGCCAGGCCATCGCGGCCTCGGTCCCTCGGTCGCTTGAGCTGGTAGCGGCCTGCCTGAACGCCAGGTTGCCGGCGATCAGGGTGCTGGTATCCACCGAGCGTATCAGGGCGACGGCTGCGAGCATGATCGCAACCAGCGAAATGAGCGCAAAGAACAGCACCACGCCGCGTTGCCTCATGATGCGCCCGGCGCTCGAACGGGGTTTGGACAGCGATTTCATGGCTAATCCTTGGACCAGATCACGTTGCGCAAGGGAATAATGCTGTTGAACACCCGGTAGCGGTATTGCAGCCATTCCGGATCGCTCGCGCTCAGGTCGATGGTCGGCGCCGGAGAAGCGACGAACGGCGAGACCAGCGGAGGTGTGGGAAGGGCGGAGGTGGCGTCCCATGCGCACAGACCGGTAGGCGCCGCTGCCGTGGTGGAACTGCATGCGGCGGTCACGACGGATGTTTCCCGTTTTGCGTTGCGCGCCACAACCGCGATGCGGACAGCCTTGATCCTGTTGCGATTGACGGTCGAAGGCGCATTCCAGCCGCTGGCCGCCGTGGCATCCACCCACTGGACGACCCGATTGTAATTGGGGTCGCTGGTGGTCAGTCCGGCAGCCGAAATGCCGTATTGCGCCTGAAGGTTGACTATGCCCACGACGCTGGGGACAAAATTGGTGTTGGGAAAGGCCGTGGGATCGCAATTGCCGGTGGTTACCTGGGACAGATCGCA
>DATKUQ010000643.1:0-4188 GCA_035530495.1 Burkholderiales bacterium | reverse complement strand
CCGGGGGTCGAGGCCCAAGCCTTCGTCATCGAGAACATGATATCCAAAACTTTCCTGACCCGGCCCTTCTGGACCACGGGCGCGGAGATCGTGCTCACGGCGCTGATCTCGCTGCTGTTGATCTTAGTCGTGCCGCTGCTCGGCCCGATCCGCTCGCTCATTATTGGCTTCGTCGGAGTAGCGGTGAGCGCTGGCGGGTTCTGGTACGCCTTCGCCGAAAAGGGCCTGCTGCTCGATCTGACCTTCCCGGCGGCCACCACTTTTGCCGTCTACGCTGTGCTCGCCTATATGAACTACGTCGGCGAGGAGCGTTCCAAGCGCCAGGTACGCTCCGCCTTCAGTCGCTACATGTCACCGGCCCTCGTCGAGCAGCTCGCAGAACAGCCAGAGCGCCTCGTCCTCGGCGGCGAGACCAAGGAATTGAGCATCCTCTTCTCCGACATCCGCGGCTTCACGACGATCTCCGAGGGGCTCGACGCGGCTGCACTGACCGGGCTCATTAACGATTATCTGACGCCGATGACCGGGGTAATCCTCGAAAATAACGGCACCATCGACAAGTATATCGGTGACGCAATCATGGCGTTCTGGAACGCGCCTCTCGACGATCTGCACCACGCCGCGCACAGCTGCCGCGCCGCACTCGGCATGCTGGAGGCGCTGAAGACATTCAACGCGGAGGGCGTCGAGCTGGCCGCGTCGGGTGGACGGCCGCATATTCCGATCAAGATCGGCATAGGCATCAATACCGGCCAGTGCTCGGTCGGCAATATGGGATCGATGCAGCGCTTTGATTATTCAGTGCTGGGCGACGCGGTGAACCTCGCCGCGCGGCTGGAAAGCGCCACCAAAGAGTACGGCGTCGAGATCATCATCGGCGACAACACGCAAGCGCTGGTGCCCAATCTCGCGACCATGGAGCTGGACTTGGTGAAGGTGAAAGGTAAGACCGAGGCCTCGCGGATCTTCGGCCTGTTCGGCGATGAAACTTATGCTGCATCGCCCGAATTTGCCAAGCTCAAGGCGCGCAATTACGACATGCTGACGGCGGCGCGCGACGAGAAATGGGCCATACTCGGCAGTCTGATCGCCGAGTGCCGCGGTCTCGCCGATGGACGGCTCGACGGATACTACAACATCTTCCAAAAACGCATGAAATCGCACGCGGCCTGATCCGGCCGGCGCCATCTCTGAGCACGCCTCAGGTCGGCAGGCGCCAGGAGATCACGGCGTTTTTGGCCCCGGCAGGCCCAATGTCGATGGGGTCAACTGCCCCAGCGTGAAATGGAGCCGGTAGACAGCCAGCGCCGCATCGTAGCGCGCTGCGGTGTGCTGGAGGCGGGCCCGGTTCAACTCAGTCTCGGCGTCGAGCACGTTGATCACGGTCTCCTTGCCCGCGGCGCGTAACCGCCTGCGCGCTCGGAACACAGCCTCCGCAATATTGATCGCATTTGCCAGCAGCTCTTCGCGCTGGCGTTCGGTGCGCAGCCGGTGCCAGGCGATGCGCGCCTCGTCGGCGACTTCGCGGTGCACGAAGCGGTGATCGTTCTGTGCCGCCGCGCGCAGGCGCGCCGCCTTGATCACGCGGGACTGCGTCGCAAAGCCATTGAACAGTTCCCAGGTCATTTTTACCAGGAAGGCGTAGTCGCTCCGAATACCGGGGATACCATCGACGCTGCTGTCGCGCCGCCCCTCAATTACCAAGTCAATACGCGGGAAGAGCGGCGACGCTGCGGCCCGGCGGCGCTGATCGGCGATGTCGATCTCGCGCGCCGCTTTTTTTAGGCTCGGGTTGTCGGTCTTGGCCTCGCTCAGCGCAAGCTCAAGCGTTTTGGGCAGTGTAGTCGCCGGCGGCACGGGGTCGCGCATGAGACCCGTGCGCGGCGTGTGGCCGAAAACCTGGATGTAGCGCGATGTCGCAGTGTGCTGGTCGCCCTCGACCTGGACGCGCAGCGTCTTGGCTAACTGGAGCCGCGACTTCGATTGCAGCACGTCGACCGTGAGCCCCGAGCCACGCCGGACCCGCTCATCCTCCAACCGCAGTTGCCGCATAATGATTTGTTCGCTCAGCCGCGCAAGCTCCAATAACTTTCCTTGCCGCAGCACATTGAGGTAGGCGGTGATCCCCCGGAACAACGTCTGCTGCCTCTGCGCCTCGTGCTCAAGCCCCGCGGTTAGCCGCCGCAGCCGTGCCTGACTGAGGTTCGCGTCTTTGCCGAAACCGTCGAACACGTTCAAGCGGAGTTCGCCGCCGACTGAGTTCGTCCCACCGCGAAACGACTTGCCCGGCGAGGAACGGCGCGCCGGGCTGTCGACATACGCATGGCCGATATTCCCATCGATATTCACCCGCGGGAAATACGGTCCCCATGCTTCGCGGACGCCGGCCGCGGCGGCCTTAACGCGCTCTTGCCCGGCAAGCAATCGCGGGTGCGTTCGGAGCATGTGTACCAGTTCGTCATTGAGGCTGCCCGCTCCGGTTTGCTCGGCGATCCGCCGGCCGGCACGCGATCCGCGGTGCTTTGCGGCGCGGCGTGAAGGCCGGACGACCTTCCCGGCTGCACGGCGCTTGGCGGCGGCCAGGTGGACAAGCCCGCTCGTGTGCCAGGCATCGGCAACTTTTACTATCGATGATTGTGGAAATGCAGCGGCCGGGCCGGTCCCGACCAAGGCGGCAAGGACAACGCCCAGTGATGCCCGGCAAACTGCGCGCACAACTACCCGGGCCGAAACTGGCCGTCCCTGAACTGCGCCGCCGATCGCTTCAGTAGCTCGGCGGTCGCGCAGATCGTTCCCGATACCAGAGCTCAAATCCCGCCCCCCTCTTGCGCGGCTTGAAATGCCGTTCTGAGGCCGTATTGCCTGGATATGTTCTACCCATTGGCAAAAGCGTACACGACTGTGACTGGACGGCCAACAAATTAACCTTTGCAGTCATTCATCATAGTCACGGGAGTACTAATTTGGCACAATAAGTTCGTATTACAAAATGACTTTGCCGACTGGCGTGAAACACTAGGGACCGGGGTAGCGCGTTGAGTGCTGACGGAAACGGTGGCCCGTTTACCATATTCAGTCCCACGGTCGACGGGTCTGATGCGCTTGGGTCAAATGCGGGCGTCGTGGTTCTCGACGCCGCGGCCGCCAGCCGGATCACGGTCCCCTTCGATGCCCTTCTGCTGACCGCCGAATGCACACGCGACGGCGACGATCTGGTGCGGACCGCCCAGAACTGCGCGCCATCGGTGATAGTGGACGGCAACGGCGCATTAATCTACGACGCCAATGGGGCTGCACCCGGCTATACCGTCCTCGCCAGCGCGGGCGCGGATGCGGTCCAGGCAAGCGATGCGCAGTCTCAGCCGCTGACGTTAGGATGCGCAGCGCCGATCGGATTGATCGCGTCAGGCCGACGACCAGGCCAGATGGCGGCGAATGGTTAATGCCTGTTAACAGATCCGAAACCGGTCGCTCGACAGACTGGCACGTAACGACGACCAGGCAACAACGACGCCCGATTTCGGGCGGCGGGCGGACCCTATGAGCGACGACGCGACAGCCAGAGATGAAGGCGGGGCCGGGCGTGGCTGGCTGCGGCCGCTGCTGAAGCCCTTGCGCCCGATCTTCGCCGAGATCGCGGCGACCTCGCTGTTCATTAATATTCTGGCCCTCGCGGTGCCGGTCTTCGTGCTGCAGGTCTATGACCGCGTGGTGCTCTATGCCGGCTTCACGACGCTGCAGGGTCTGGCAATCGGGATGATGGTCGCAATCGTCTTTGATTTCATTCTGCGCCAGTCGCGCAGCCGCCTCTTGCAGCGCGTGGCGCTGCGCTTCGATCTGGCGATGGGCCAGCGGCTGTTCGACAAGCTGCTCGCGGTACCGCTGCGCACGCTGGAGAGCCGGACGGCAGCCTACTGGCACGCCCTCTTCCGCGACACTGAGACCGTCCGCAACGCTTTTTCCGGCGGCACGGCGGTGCTACTGGCGGACCTTCCTTTTGCAGTGATCTTCCTGGCCTTCATGTTTGTGATTGCCCAGCCCGTGGCCTGGGTGATCCTGCTGATGCTGCCGGTCTTTCTGTTTGTTGCCTGGCGTGCGGCGTCGGTGCTGCGGCGGGCGAGCACGGCCGAGCGGGCGGTCGGATACGGGCGCGACGCGCTGGTCACCGAGCTCATCGCGGGGCGAACG
>DATKUQ010000642.1:0-18799 GCA_035530495.1 Burkholderiales bacterium | reverse complement strand
CGAAGTGCCGGAAATGGCGATCGTCGCGCTCGCGGGCGAGGGCACGGTGCAGGCGGTGGAGCAGTGCGCGCGCATGGGTGTGAAGGTCGCGGTGATCATGGCTTCCGGCTACGGCGAAACCGGCGCGGCCGGCAAGAAGGTCCAGGATGCGATGCTGGCCCAGGCGCGCGCCGCGGGCATGCGCATCGTCGGCCCCAATTCCCAGGGCCTGGCCAATTTCGGCAACGGGGCGATCGCCAACTTCTCCACCATCTTCAACGACCTTCCGAATAGTGTCGGACCCGCCGCCATCGTCAGCCAGAGCGGCGCGCTGTCGCAGCTGATCTACGGACTGCTGCGCAAACGCGGCATCGGCGTGCGCCACTGCCACGCCACCGGGAACGAGGCCGACATCACCGTCGCCGAACTCGCGGCCCAGGTCGCGCAAGACCCGGAGGTGAAGCTGTTGCTGCTGTATCTCGAAACGGTCAACGACCCGCACAGTCTGGCCGAGGCCGCCGCGATCGCGCGCGGCCGCGACTTGCCGCTGTTGGTGCTGAAATCGGGGCGCACCGCGAGCGGCCAGAGGGCGGCCAGCTCGCATACCGGTGCGATGGCCACCGAGGACCGCGTGGTCGACGCTTTCCTGCGGCATCACGGCATCTGGCGCTGCAGCGATCCGGACGATCTGGTCAATGCGGCCGAACTCTACCTCAAGGGCTGGCGGCCGCTGGGCAGGAGACTGGTGGCGGTGAGCAATTCCGGCGCGACTTGCGTCATGGCTGCGGACATGGCCGAAGAATTGCGCTTGCCGCTGGCTGTGCTGGCCGATGCGACGCGCGCGCAACTGAATGCCGCGCTGCCGGGTTTTGCCACCACGACCAATCCCATCGACCTCACCGGCGTCCTGCTCAGCGACAGCAGCCTGTTCGGCAAGATACTGGACATCGTCGGACGCGACGCAGGCGCCGATCTGTTTTTCGCCGGCATTCCGATTGCCGGCACCGGTTACGATGTCGAGGCGTTCGCGCGCGACGCGGCCGGTTTTATCGCGGCGACGGGCAAGCCGCTGGCGCTGGCCGTGCCGCAGGACGAAGTGGCGGCGCCTTTCGTCAAATTGCGGCTGCCGGTGTTCGCCAGCGACCGGCAGGCCTTGCGGGCGCTGCATCAGCTTGCCGCGCACAGCGCCCTGATGCGGCGTGTGCGCAAGACGCGCGCTGCGGCGCCGGTACGCATCGATCCGGCGGGCGGCGGCGCGCGCTTTCTCAACGAAGCCGATAGTCTGGCTCTTCTCGCCGCGAATGGCATTGCGGTGGTGCCGCAGCGCTTGTGCCATAACGAAGCCGAGGCGCGCGCGGCCTGGCGCGCGCTCGGCGGACCGGTGGCGGTGAAAGCCTGTTCGGTCGAGGTGCCGCACAAGTCGGAGTTCGGCCTGGTGGCTTTGGGGCTTGATAACGCGGACGAAGTGGGTGCCGCATTCAATGCGCAGTGGCGCAAGCTTGCGGCAATGAAAGTCGCGCGCGACGGCATCATTGTCGCCGCTATGGTCGAAGGCCAGCGCGAACTGGCGCTGGGCGCGCGCATCGATGCGCGCTTCGGCCCGGTGGTGATGCTGGGCGACGGCGGCAAATATGTGGAGGCCTTGCAGGACTTCATCCTGCTGGTCCCGCCGTTCGACACGGAGGAAGTGCTCGAGGCGCTCGATCGCCTGCATATCGCGCCGCTGCTGCATGGGGTGCGCGGCGAACCGCCGCTCGACCTGGGAGCCGTCGCGGCGATCGCCATGCGCCTGGGCGAGATCATGCAGGCGGGCCGGGGGCGCATCGCCTCGATCGACCTCAATCCGGTGATGGTCCGGGCAGAAGGCGAGGGCGCGGTAGTGGCCGATGCGCTGGTGGAACTGTGCCAAGACCCAATGCAGTGATCGCGACTTGATCTGACTGCGCTTTAGCTTCCTGCTTTGCGTTCCTCGAGCCGCCAGTACAGAAAGCAGTGCGCGCGGCTGAAAATCCGGCGATAGACCAAGAGCACCGCGGAGACGGTTCCAAGACCGGAAGCCGCGGCAATCAGGAACATGATGACGATCTGGTAGCGGATGGCTTGCTCGGGCGCCTGCCCCGCCAGCACCTGGCCTGTCATCATGCCTGGCAGACTTACCAGCCCCACCACGGTCATTGCATTGATCACTGGCATCATGCCGGCCCTTATCGCCTGCTGCGCAGACGGGCGAAACGCTTCCCAGCGCGAGGCGCCGAGGGAGAGCAGGGTTTCGACTTGCGCGCGCCGCGCCGACAACTCGTCGGTGATCCGCTCCAGACCCAGCGAAACGCCTGTAAGCGTATTTCCCAGGATCATGCCCAATATCGGGATGGCATATTGCGGCCGGTACCAAGGGTCGATATGGATTACCGCGAACAGGCCTAGCGCCGTGATCAGCCAGGAACTGGCGGAGACCGAAAGCATGGCGTCCAAGCCCATGCCGTGATAGCGGACTGCACCGCGCCCGGCGGCGGCGCGTCCCGCAATCAGTGTCATCAGCGCGAGGATGGCCAGCACGACATACCAGCGATCGACTTGAAATATCCATTTCAGGATGTAGCCGATCAGCAGCAATTGCACGATGGTGCGTAGCGCCGCGATTGCCAGCTTCCTCTCCAGGCCCAAACGCAGAGCAATGGAAATCGCGCCGTTGATCAGGATCAGCGCAGCGGCAACCGCCAGCGACGGCCAGGAGAGTTCGAGGTACGTGGCGTTCATGGAGCGGCCTCGCGTACCGTTGCCGTGGAACCCGCCGGAGGCTCGGTGAACTCTTCAAGTTGACCGCCTTCCATGCGAAAAAAGCGGTTTCCCACGCGCCATGCCTGAGCAGCATCATGGGTCACCCAAAGCGTCGCCGTCTCTGCGGGCTTGCGCCCGGCCCAACGGCTGACCAGCGATTCGACCATGGCCGTCGCCGCCTCGTCCAGCGCCGACGTGGGCTCATCAAGCAGGAGGATCGACGGCTCAAGCTGGAGCACGCGCAGCAGATTGAGCAATTGCGCCTCGCCTCCGGAAAGGTCGCGGGCGGCTTTGCCCAGGAAACTTGCCGGCCGGGCCGCCGCCTCGAGCAGGGTCACCACTGCATCCGGATCAAAGTGGCGTTGGCGATGCTGGTAGAGGGTGAAGGGGAGTCGCAGGTTGTCTTCCACGGTCCCGGCGAACAAGCTTGGCCGTTGCGCGATATAGGCGACGTGGCAGCGATAGGCGGGCACGTCGTTGGCGGCAACCGGTTCGCCAAGAAAACGCAAGTCGCCGCCGTCAATGGCATCCAGCAGAGCGAGGCTGCGCATCAGCACGCTTTTTCCCGTGCCAGAAGGGCCCATCAAGACGGCGTGTTCTCCAGCGCGCAAATCCAGGCTGGTAGGGTGCAGCAGCACCGCTCCGCTTACCGGGTCGCGGCGTTCGATGTTTGTGACGGACAGCATGACGACTGACATTTTCGGGCCCATGCCATATGGTTCTCGCAAACGACGTCAACGATATTGCGAAAAATCGGTTCTGAAGTCTTGCAGGGAGACAGGATACCGTACGCGCGCCCGGAACTTGAACATCATGTCAGCTGCCGTCTGGTCGCGCTTACAGATAGCAGCCGCTGGCGCAAATGGCATTACCAGCCGAGTCGGCGCTTAGTCTATGTCCGATTGGCTGCTTTCGAATAGCGATAAAGGCTGTCTTGGTCGACTCGGGACGGTCAAGTTTATGACGCTCGGAGAACAGTCTTCGCTTCGATACCAGGTGGCAGAGCCACGTAACGTTGGTAGCGCGTGCCGAGTTCGTTCAGCACTCCGTCGCGTCCGGCGCGCGCCAGCATGGAAATGCCAAAAGGAATTCCATCGGGACGAATGCAGGATGGGACCGCCAGGGCGCACAAATCAAGTGGACTAACGCCATAGGTGTAGTAGCCGATGTTGTTATTCAGGTCGATCGGGTTGGTTTCAAGTTCTTCACAGGTGTAAGCGCGCCCGACTGTCGGGGTTACGACCATATCGAACGGTGCAAGCTGGAGGGCAGCGGCACGACGCAGGCTAAACATGCGGTAAATGGCATCAAGAACCTCGCTACCCGAATAAGCGGCGCCTTTGGATAGCATCGCCGCGACGGCCGGATGGATGGTCTCGGGCCGGTCATTTAGGATTCGGCCGTAGCTGATGGTTCGCTCGGCCAGCAGGCCGCTGTCGAATGGCAGATGCGCAGCTTCACGGAGCAGCGAGAAATCAATGTCGTAGCGAGTTCCGCCGATTGCTTCCAGGTTGCGGACAGCCCTTTCGAAGGCTTCGCGCGCGTACTCATCACCGAAGAATTGCAGCTGGTCTGCTCGAGGAACGGCGAAGCGGAAGTTGCGGGCGATCTTCGCCGTTAGCGAAATGGCGTCGGCGTCCTCGCGGCTGAAAGCATCCTGCGCGTCGTAGCCTCGAATGCAAGCGAGTACGGCGTAGCCATCCTGGACGTTGCGCGCGAAAACGGGTATGCAGTCGAAGAAGCGGTTGTTATAGACTATCCCTCGACTGCTTACCAAACCTAAACTGGGTTTCACGCCGACCACGTTGTTCATGGCAGCAGGTACCCGACCGGACCCGCCTGTGTCTGAGCCGAGCGCAAAGGAAACCAGTCCGGCCGCTACTGCAACCCCTGAGCCGGAGCTGGAACCACCGGGCACATAGCGCTCGTCGAACGCATTGCGGCAATAGCCATTAAGACTACGGGTACCGTTCAGTCCCGTGGCAAATTGATCCAGGGTGTTCTTGCCCAGGAGGATCGCACCCGCTTTCAGTGCCTTGCTGACGCCAATGGCTGAGACGTCTGGGAGCGAATCGAAACCGCTGCATCCACAAGTCGTTTTCATCCCTGCAACGTCTATATTGTCCTTTATCGAGAACGGAATTCCGTAAAGGGGCAGTTCTTCATGACTGCGCTCCATCAATGACCTGGCAACGGAGAGGGCCTGCGCTTCATCGACCAGCTCGGTCCAGACGTGCGAATTGGAATAAGCGCGTATCCGACGATAAGCTTCACCGACCAGTTCGACGGGCGTGAGACTGCCGCTGGCATAGGCGTGACGCAAGGAATCAATGCCAAAGTCAATATGTGTATTTTTCATGGTGGAAAAAGAACCGCTAAAGGTATTCGGGCTGGGATTTGCTAAAAGCGCTCATGTTGCCGGCTATACATACGGCATTAGTGGTCCTGACGCGAATCGCTCTATTTTTCACCCAGGATGTCGATGGTTGCCTGCGCAACAACTTTGGCTGCGGCAATCAGGTCTGCGATAGCGACGTTCTCGTCGGCATTCATAGCACGCATGCCGTCGCCCGGACTGAACATCGCCACCGGGATGTTGCCCAGCGTATTGATCCAGGAAGCGTCTGTGCCCGCGTCTTTGACGCCGATGGCAGGCTTGCGGCCCATCACCTTCTCGAACGCGCCGCAGACCGCGGTTACGATCGGTTCATCCTCGCTGATTTCGTAACCCGGCCACCACACCAGTTGCTCGAGCGTCGCATCGAACTTGGGATGGCGCGCATGCAGGCGATCGAGCAGCGCCTGGAATTCCTGCCTGACCTCGGCAGGATTTTCGCGAGGAAGCAGCCGCCGGTCGACTTCGATGGTGCACTTGTTGGGCACCATGTTCGATACCGTGCCGCCGTGTATCGTCCCCACGCTGAGGGACGGAATGCCAAGCCGGGGGTGCTTGTCGCGTTCGGCAATCTCGCGCGCCAGCCCCTGCAGTTCGGCGATCACCAGCATCATGTCCTCAATCGCGTTATGTCCCAGCCACGGACGCGCGCCGTGGGTCGCGACACCCCTGGTAGTGATGCCGAAGGTGAGGCGGCCCTTGGTGGCGATCTCGACCTGCATCGTGGTCGGCTCGGCAACCAGCGCCATGTCGGCTTTCAGGCGGCCGAGCTTGCCCAGGTATTGCATGCCGAGCCTTCCGCCGACTTCCTCGTCGCAGCTAAAAATCAGCAGCAGCTTGCCGCGCAGCGGCACGGCGAGTTCCTTCAGCAACCTCACTGTAACGAGGATGGTTGTCAAGCCCGACTTGGTGTCGATGGTGGCGCGGCCGTACACCTTGCCGTCGTGGATTTCAGCGCCAAACGGCGGGTGAGTCCAGTATTCGAGCGGCCCGGGCGGGATCATGTCCAGGTGGTCGTTCAGCAATAATGTTGGACCAGGCTTGCCGCTGTCCCAGGTACAGACCAGGTTGGGTCGGTCCGGCTCTGCTTCCAGCCGCTCCACGCTCAGGCCCAGCGACTGGAGATAGTCGGTGATGAATTGCGCAATCGCAGTTTCATTGCCGGTTATCGAAGGAATGCGCACCAGCGCCTGCAGAAGTTCGACAATTTCGGCTGCGTGAGTGTCGACCCACTGGGAGATTTTCCTGTCATTGATCACGGTGGCATTACCTCAATTTAGCTTGTCAAAAAATGGTCGAATCAGGGCGCAGGCGCGCGCTGGTCGCCTGCGCCAGCAGCCGCCCGATCATCGCGATCGCGCCAGCATGAGCATTCCCGTAATCACGCACAAACCCGCAGCCGTGCGCCGCAACACAGTCACGCTGGCTGCATGCGCAGCGCGTGTGCCGGCCAGCATGCCCACCAGTTCGAACAACATTACCCAGCCGGCGAGCTGGAGATCGATCGAGCCAAACTGCAGATTGCCCAAAGTGCCAAACAGCGCAGCAACGATCTGCAGCACCTGGCTCGCACCGATGGCCGCAAGCGGAACAAAGCCCAATACCAGCATCATCGGCACCGAAAACAGCGGCCCGCCCGCGCCGGACAGGCCGGAGCCGAAACCCGCGAGCGCGCCCACGAACAGGAGCAACGATTGCTGCCGGCGGGAGCGGCCATCGCGGTAGCCCGTCTTTTCGTGGCGAGTAGGCAGCAGAACGTAGGCCCCGGCGAAGACGATGATGACCGCGATGATCAGCGTCAGCGCATGTGCATTGACCATGGCATTCACCCTCGCACCGAGATAGCTGAAAATCAGCGCTCCAGCGAGTACCGGGCGCGTGATGGTCCAGTCGATCGAACCACGGCGCTGGAACAGCCAAGTGCCGGCGAAACCGGTAAGCAGAAAAGAGAACAACGCCGTGGCCGTTGCCTGATGAATGGGCACGCCGCCAAGCCAGACCAGAGCCGGAATCAGCAGGATACCGCCCACGCCCACGCCGCCGATGAAGAATCCAACCGCCAGTGCAATTGCAGCAAGCTCCGACCATTCGCCGACGCTCACGCCCGCCCCACAAGCGCAGCGGCTGCCAGTAGCCAGTCAGTTCGAGGTAGCCGAAGCACGGCACATTGCCGCCGCCGGTATTTCAGTCCCATACGCCACTTGATCACGCTTCCCCCCTTTTTGAGCCGGCACAGTTGGCACCTTACAGCGCGATCTTCACCCTCACGCGGGCCTTGGCTTCGTTCAGCTGTGCCACTGCTTCGGCCAGGTCGGCAGATAAGGGCATACCGCCTCGCACCACGACTTCGCCATTCACCATCACGGTGTCGACATCGCAGCCGTCGCCGTTATATACGAGGTACTTGATCGGGTCGTCGTAGCCCGCAGCGCGGGGCTGCGAGAGACTGGCCACCACGATATCTGCCTTGCAGTCCGGCGCAAGGCGACCCAGATCGTCGCGACCGAGCGCGCGCGCGCCGCGCACCGTCGCCAGGTCGAAAGCTTCCATGGCGGTGGTCGCCTGCTGGCTCTGCTCGGCCAGTTTGCAGCCGACGGCCGCGGCGCGCATTTCGTGAATCATGTCCATAGGGTGCGTGTCGGTGCCCAGCGCCACATTTACACCGGCGCGAAGAAATTTTGCATAGGAATTCATAAGCGTTCCTTGTCGCATCTTTACCCATGGCAGGTGCACGATGCTCGTACCGGAGTCGGCGAGCAGAGCGAGTTCCTCTGATGGAATCGTACCGATGTCGTTGGTCTCGGCGAGGAACATGCCGTGCCCGATCATGAAATCGCGCCCAAGCAGGCCAACGCGTTCCATGTAGCGGATAGTGGACCGGCCCTGCGTATCGCGAATGCGGCGGAATTCGGAGGGTGACTGTCCGGCGTGCAGCTGGATGGGAAGCCCCGTTGCGGTCGCGATGCGGCGGGTCTCGGCCAACATGTCGGAATCGCAGGTGTCGACCTGCCCTGGCGCGAGCATGGTGCGCTGCAGATCGGCATGGCGGCCGTTCAACGCCTTGCAGAATGCCATGCACGCCTCCATGCGCGCGCGCCCGCCGTCGGGGTAGTCGTAGTAGCCGACCTTGCCCGCGGGGTCTGCGCGCCAGTAGCCGCGGCGGTAGCGCGGCGCACTGTAGCAGCGCAGGCCGAGCCCGACGGCGGTCTCCGCGACTTCACGCGCGTTGTCGAGGTCGGCCGAGCCAGTGAGCTCCATGTCATAGCCCAACTCGACAATTGTCGTCGTGCCCGAGAGCAGCGCTTCGAGCAACAGCAGTCTTGCGCCGATGCAGGCATCGCGCGCATCGATGGCCTTGCGCACCGCGGGCAGCACGCGATAAAGATTGGCATGATCCTTCGGGCCTGAGCTTTCTTCCAGGAAGTCGCGCGTGAAGGCGGTATCGGTGACGTGAGAGTGCATGTTGACGAAGCCCGGCAGCACCACCATGCCCGTCGCGTCGATCTCCCGCGCAGCGGGAATGTCCTCGCCTACCGACACGATACGGTTGCCTTCGACGATTACCGTCGCGCGCTGCAGCAGTCGGTGTGCGCCGTCCATCCAGGCAAGGACTTTGCCGTTGCGAATTGCAATGCGCTCGGTCATGCCTTGCTCTGGTTTAGTTGCATGAAATCCTTGTGCTGCTCTGCTTGCATCGAACGGGATGTTGTCTCGTCGGGGGCGTTAAATGGCGCTGCGCTTGACGCGCACGCGGTACTGGAATGCGTCGCCGCGGTAATACAAATATTCGAAGTCGAGCGGTGCGCCGTCAGCGGTGCAGGTCAGGCGCTGGATGCGCAGTATCGGCGCGCCGTCGCTGATGCCAAGCAGCCGGGCGAGCCGCTCGTCGGCGGTGGTCGCCTCAATGCTCAGTTCCGCGTGGCCGAGCGCTAGGCCGTAGTCGTCTTCGAGGATGAGGAAAATGTCGCGTGTGGCAAGGTCTTCCTTCGCAAGGCGTTCACCCAGCGCACGCGACAGGTACGTCACGTCGAGCGAGATCGGCTCGCGATTCAGGTAGCGCACCCGACGGATCTCGGCGACCTTGTCGCCGCGCGCGGTCTTCAACATCGCCGCGACCTGTTTGTCGGGCGCAAGGTAACGCAATCCGATTAGCTTGTTGAATGTTTCATACCCGTGCCGATCCATGGCTTCGCCGAAACCCTGCAGGCGCGCCAGCTCCTGGAAGGCCTTTGGCTTGGACACGAACGCGCCCTTGCCGTGGATCTTGAAGATCAAGCCTTCCTTCTGCAGATCGTGCAGCGCCTGGCGCACTGTGATGCGGCTCACGCGGAACATCGCAGTCAGCTCGCTCTCGGTCGGAAGCTGCGAGTGCGGCGCGTTGGTACCGTCGAGGATGCGGGTGCGCAGCGTTTCGCGGATCTGCGTGTGCAGCGGCAGGTGCGAGATTGCCGCGGCGACTGGTTTGCGGTGTGCGCGACTAATTATGACAAGCGCTCCAGGTCAGCCCAGGATCGCATTAAGCAGCTCCTCGCGCGCCTGCCCGAAGGCTTGGGTTGCGCGCACGTGGCGACCCTCGCCGCCTACGGCCTTCGCGGAGAAACCGAACCTGCGATCAAGCGCGATGCGCCCCGGCCGCTTCGACAGGACCAGGACGCGCGTGCCGAGGTAGATCGCCTCATCGACGCTGTGGGTAATGAAGATGACGGTCGCGCCCTCCTCGCGCCAGATCCGCAGGAGTTCGTCCTGCATCACCTCGCGCGTCAGGGCGTCGAGTGCCCCGAAAGGCTCATCCATGAGCAGGAGCGCAGGCTTATTGATGAGGACCCTGGCGATGGCCACGCGCTGCTGCATCCCCCCCGAGAGTTCATACGGCGCGCGTTCTTCGAAGCCCTCGAGACCGACCCGCTTGAGGTACTCGTCGGCGAGTTGCCGCCGCGCGCGTTTATCCACGCCGCGCATGCGCGGCCCGAACTCGACGTTCTCGCGCACCGATAACCAGGGGTAGAGCGTCGGTTGCTGAAAGACGACACCGCGGTCGGCATTGGGACCATGGCTGGGATGCCCGTCGACCAGGATCTCGCCTTCGCTGGGCGATTGAAAGCCGGCGATGAGACGTAGAAGCGTGGTCTTCCCACACCCGGAGGGGCCCAGGATCACCACGAACTCGCCGCTGGCGACGTGCAACTCGATATCCGCCAGGGCTTCCACGACAACGTCGCCCGCGAGGTAGCAGTGACTGACCTGCCGTACCGCGAGCAGGTCGGTGCTGGACACTGAATTGGCGCCGACGGGCGCGGCCGTCGGTGTGTCATTCACCTGCATGCGCCTCTATTTGCACGCGCCGTTCGCTGCGGCGGTGACGAAGCTCGCATCGATGATGTGGTGAGCATCCGGGAGCTGGGTCATCGGGGTCGCGCTCTTGGCATTCGCCCACGCCACCACGTCCTTGATCGCGCCGGCGAGGTTCGTCGCGTTGTTCCCCATCCATCTGGTCATGGCGTCCTTGGGTGACAGGTACTCCCGCGTCTTGAACACCTGTTCGGCCGTCGCCTGATCGCCATTGAGCAAGGCGGTGAACACCTTCAACGCCTCCTGATGATGAGTCTGGATGAAGTCGTTCGCCTTCGCGATGGCGCAGACATAGGACTGGATGGCAGCCGGATGATCCTTGATGACGGCCTCGGACGCCACGACCGCCGCGAACGGCGTGGTCGTTTCGAGCGCATGGCCGCCGGCTGCGAGCATCGCACTGCGAACCGGATCCCAGATGTAACCGCCCGCGATGTCGCCCCGCTTGAACGCTCCGAGCATGGCCGTCCCGGCCATGTTGATGGTCTTGACCGAGTTGGGATTCACGCCGTTCTTCTTCAGGTAAGTACTGAAGGACTGATCGCCGGTCGTCCCGGTCGTAACGGCGATCGTCTTGCCAACGAGATCCTGCGGCCCTTTGATCGCGGGGCCGACGACGAGCGCCTGGCTGAACGTATACTCCACGTAGATGACCTTGAGCGGCATAGACTTCAGAAGCGCAAGGGCCAGGGGGGGCGTACCGATCCCTCCGGCGAGCTGCATCGACCCCCCCACCATTTCCTGGAAGGCGGTGACTCCCGACTCGACGCTGGAAAAGCGGATGTTCGATGCGAAGAGCCCGTACTTCTGCCCCACGGTTTCGGGGTTCGGGCCTTTGAAGTAGCCGACCGTCAGCGCGGGCGTGTCGGTAGCTGCCTGCGCAGTTACCGTGCCACAGGCAACGGCCGCGAGCGAGGCCACCAGTGCTAGCCCAAGGATCCGGGTAAATTTACGGCTCGTAGTCAAGTGCATTTTCTGTGCCTCCCTTTCTTCAGATGTTAAACCGATTAGATAGAACCCGACCCATCACACCTTCCCCTTCCACGGCACCAACTTCGCTTCCATTGCGCGCAGCAGTCGATCAATGCTCAGCGCGATGGCCGCGATGCAAACCATGCCGACAAACACCACCGAAGTTTCCAGGTAACTGCTCGCCTGCCAGATCAGCCAGCCAAGACCGCGTTCGGCCGCGATCATCTCGACGGCCACGAGCGAGCTCCAGCCGGCCGCAGTCGCGATGCGCGCGCCCGTGAGGATCCCCGGCAGCGCGGCCGGGAGCACGACGTGGAGCATGACCTGTCGGCCGCTCGCGCCCATACTGCGAGCGGCCATCGCCATGTCCGTTTGGACGCCGAGCACGGCGCCCATTGTGGCGATCGAGACGATGGGCACGGTCGTGACGACGAGCAGGAGCACCTTGGGAAACTCGCCGATACCGAACCAGATCACCAGGAGCGGGATCCATGCGAGCGGCGGGACGGGTCGAAGACCCTCGATAAGCGGGTCGACCAGCGCTTTGATGGTCCGGTTCATGGCCATCGCCAAGCCCAGCAGCAGGCCGATCGCAAGGCCGATGAAGTAGCCGAGGAGGACCCGCACCGTGCTGATCACGATGTCGTCCCAGAGCGAAACGCCCTGGAAAGAGCCAAAGGCCAGCCCGATCGCCGCATGCACGACGGCACTGGGCGAGGGCAGCAAGACGGGCGAATGAATGAGCCGGCTGAGCGCCTCCCAGGCAAGGAGGACCCCGGCGATTGAGAGTAGGGAAAAAAACAGCGGCGGCGTGCGCCGGCGTCTTAGCGATTGTTTCGTTCGGGCCGGCTTCTCACCGAATGCCGGGAGCGTCTGGTGCGGAGGATTCATCGTCGTCGTCAATGCGCTCGCATTTGCTCATGGGGCCTATTTGTGCCGTCAAGAATCCGCAGCCGCAGCAATTTCTTGATCTGCGTGTAGTGCGGCACAGCGGCAAGGAAAATCATCTTTTTCGAATCGACCATTTCTTGCTTTCCAGAGGCGCGTCCACTTGTAATGACAAGTCATAATATGCAAACGCTATGCCAACCAGCTCCCGGCGCCGATGATTTTGCGTATTGCGATGATTACGCTGCGGTTACTTTTGATTAGTCGAGTCGATCAAGCCCCGACCAATCGACATATCGCGCCCAGGTTCAGTGCGCGACCAGTCAACCCTGCACCAAATTAGGGCCGGGGGCGCATCGCTTCCATCGACCTCAATCCGGTGATGGTCCAGGCAGAAGGGGAGGGCGCGGTGGTGGCCGATGCGCTGGTGGAGTTGGAAGGGCGCCCGAATGTAGGAGGGGCGCTACCGCCGCGCCAGCTGCCACGAACGGGCACCGATCGGCCCGGGGGCGGGCCTCACACAAACACTCGGCATGCACGCTTCGAAATCAACGTGCCATCGAACTAGGGCCTAGCTGCCCAGTGCGCGCGTCACGTCGCTGAAAAGCTCGTCCACCTCGAAAGGCCTGGGAATGAGACCTTGCCGATGGGCGCATTCAATGGCGGCTTCGAGGTTGCGCCTGTTTGCCTCCAGGCCGTACGGATGCATGTCGATGCCACCGGGAACGGCATGCGGCGCAGCCTGTTTGCTCTCTTGCAGCAGTCGAAACACTTCCTGTACCGCGATCGGATTGGACTTCGACAGCGATTCACTGACGACCACCATGTGGTTGATCTGAATCGCCCGGTTGCGCTCGTGCCAGCGCCGGGCTTCGGCGGCGGCATCCGGAATCACAGTTTCCAGCCTCGGATCCGCCAATGCGGCATCGTTGACAACCACCGCGTCCAGTTCTCCTGCAAACAGCATGGCCAGCGCGTTCTTGCCCGCCCCGGCACGCTCGACCGTAGGCGGTTCACGATACTCGGCCACGTGGGCGTCCTCGAAGCTCACCCACCGAATGCTGTCCTGCGCTACGCCATAATCGTTCGCCAGGATTGCGCGAATCCAAGTTGCGGTAGTTACCGAGTACGATCGAATGCCGACGCGGCGTCCGGCCAGGTCGCGCGGCGTCAGTCGCCCGCGCTCCGCGTTGCATACGAGGTAAGGATGCTGGAATCGCGCCATCAGGACCGCCGGAAGCAGAACCAGCGGCTTGCCCCAGTGTTTCGCCAGGAGAAACGTCATGATCGCAAGTTCGGCCACGTCGAATTCTAGATCGCGCACCACGCGCTTGAACGCCGTATGCGCGACTTTCGCGTCGTCGAAATCGAAGCCCAACAGATCGGAGCAGACCTCGCCCTTTTTCAGGGCGAGGGTATTGGGATGGTCGCCGAGCAGCGTGCGCAGCCTCGGCGGTTCGGTGCGATCCATATCGGCGGATCGCCGATTACGCGCGGAGCAAGCCGTATACCTTGCGCGCGTTGCCGTGGAAGATCTTTTCCCGGTCTGCGGCGCTGAGCCAGTCTATCGCATCGATATAGCGCTTGGTGTCGTCGTAGTGGTGCCCCGTTTCCGGGTCGATGCCGCGCACCGCGCCCACCACCTCTGACGCAAACAGGATGTTGTCCGCAGGAATCACTTTCAGCAGCAGCTCGATACCCGGCTGGTGATAGACGCAGGTGTCGAAGAACACGTTGTCGAGCAGCAGTTCCTTCAGCGGCGGCCGGCCCATGTCCTGCGCCAGGCCGCGATAGCGGCCCCAGTGGTAGGGCACGGCCCCGCCGCCGTGCGGGATGATGAATTTCAAAGTCGGGAAATCCTTGAACAGATCCCCGGTGATGAGCTGCATGAATGCCGTGGTGTCGCCGTTGATGTAATGCGCCCCGGTTGCGTGGAAATTCGGGTTGCAGGAGCCGCTCACGTGGATCATTGCCGGAACGTCCAGCTCCACCATCTTTTCATACAGCGGATACCACCATCTGTCGGTGAGCGGCGGCCCGGTCCAGTAACCGCCGGAAGGGTCCGGATTCAGATTGCAGCCGATGAAACCGAACTGCCTGACGCAGCGATCAAGTTCCGCGATACAGTTGTCCAGCCGCACGCCCGGGGTCTGCGGCAGCTGGCAAACGCCGACGAAGTTCTTCGGGTAGAGCGTGCATACCCGGTGGATCAGTTCGTTGCAGGTCTCGGACCAGTATTTGCTCGTGCTCTCGTTGCCGATGTGATGGCCCATGCCCATGGCGCGCGGCGAGAAGATGGTGAGATCGGTGCCGCGCTCGCGCTGGATCCGCAACTGCGCGTTCTCCAGGCTTTCACGGATCTGATCGTCGCTGATGTCGAGCGGCCAGGCCGATGCGATGTGTCCCGGGTCGCCCTCGAGTTCGGCGATCTGACGCTTCCGGTATTGTTCCAGCTGGGCGGGGGCGGTGGTGTAATGCCCGTGGCAATCGATGATCATAGTTGAACTCCGCAATGAGTAATTCGAGACCAGCGGTCCCGGGTTTGTTACCTCTGCTCCGCGGCTGGATCGATCGGCCCGCCGCATCGGCGAGCGGACTGCGGCGATGCGTGCGCCGCCGTCCGTGGTCGACGAGCGCGCAGCACCGCATATCCTGTCCTTTGCAGCTTGAACGGCGGCATGCGCTAACTCTACGGCGCGCCGCTTGAGGATGCCAATGCTTTTGCCGATGCCGACGATACCGGTTTTTGCATCGTGGACCGGCGTTTCAGCCGGACAGCGCGGTTTGGCGCGCGATTTCGCGCAGCATCTGGACCAGATAGGTTGCGGCCGGCGTAAGAGGAACGCCGAGAAGCGTGATCACGCCTACCGGTCCGGACGGCGCCGGCAGCTTGACCGGCAGGATCCGGATGGCACCCAGGTCAACGTAATGCCGCGCCACCTTGACGGGCATCACCGCGAGCATGTCGGTTTCCTGCACCAGCATTGTGTTGGTGAGGATCGACAGCGATTCCACGATGCGCTGCGGCGGCTCGACGCCCGCCTGCCTGAACGCCGCGTCGAGGCGTCGGCGATAGGCAGCCTCCGGCGTGGGCATGATCCATTGCTCCCGGGCGAGCGCGGCGAGCTTGAGCGTGCGACGTTGGTCCAGCGGATGCCCGGCGCGCGCGACCACGCACATCGGCTCATCGTAGAAGGCCTCGAATTTCAGCCCTTCGCTGGCTACGTCGCTGGAAGCGCGCCCCACCACGAGGTCGAGTTCGCCGCGCCGAAGCGCCGGCACCAGTGTCGCTGCGGTGCCCTCGCGCACCAGTACCGTATGGTTGGGGTGATGCTCCTTGAAACGGGCGACGCCGCGGGGAACGAGCATCGGCGCGGCGACCAGCAAAGTGCCTATCGACGTCTTCCCGGTCGTGCCCGCGGAAATGGCGTTGAATTCATCGCGGGCATGATCGAGCGTCGCCAGCACCATACGCGAATGCCGGATCAGGCTTTCGCCATACGCGTTGGGCAGCAAACCGCGGGCGCTGCGCTCAAACAGGCGCAAGCCCAGCAGCCGCTCCAGATCGCCGAGCAAACGCGTCGCCGCCGGTTGGGTCATGGCGACATTGTTGGCCGCACGATGCATATTGCGGTGCTCGTCGAGCGCGACCAGCAACAACAGCTGGCGCAGCTTGAGGCGGGAACGCAAGTACCAGTCGGACAGCACCGTCTGTTTGGAAGGTCTCGAGGACGCGCGTGAATTGACCATGGCGGGTGATGCAAATTTCGGTATCGTCGGAGCGGCAATTATATTGGAATCGCCGAGCACCGGTGACTTGGAGGCCATTTCACAATTACCGAATTGGCCTCCGATATTGGGGAGCATGAGGGGGCGTGTTCCCTCATGTTGACGTAGCCTTTTAGACTGGGCCGACTCCAGACAAGGGCTTTATCCCGCCCTGTTGCAGCTCCAGGCAGCGCTGGTGAAGCTTGCAGGGCCGATTAGTGATGAATGGCGAAGAGCAGTCGGGACAGCATCTCGTCCAGAGGACCCAAAGGAGTCGGGATAAACAGCACCGTGGCAAACAAAATCGAAAATGCCACGGAAAACAGCAGCGCGGCAAGGACGCCGATAAGCGGTCTTCTGATTTTCAAAAGCCATAGCGAAAGCGAAATAGCGCAAGTCGTGGCGACTATGAAGCCTGCGTTGCTAAGCCCCCAGGGATAGATCAGCCAAGCGGCGCAGAATGCCAGCAAGCGCAGGCGCAAGGGTGAAGGCGCGCGCAATAGCTTTGCAAGTTGGGAATCCAGGGGCGCCGTCGCGGCGCGGCCGGCGACTTCTTTCACGGCGATGAGCAAGCTAAAGACGATCACCAGGCCTATAAGGATCGAGGGGTATACGCGAGCCGTCTCCGCGATATGACTCGTTTGCAGGCCAAGTACAGCTGCGCCGCAGACTATCAGCAAAAGCGATATCAAGTTGAAATACAGCACGTCCGCATCTACTCCTTGGTCAGGTGGCGCGTGCCTGCCGAGCACTTGGGCTGGCTCATGCTTTCGCTCGGCCTGCTCTGAGCCGATTGGCAATGCTAAATCCAATCATGAGAATGGTTATTGCAAAGAAGCCGTCGGCAATCGGGCGCCTCAGTACCTCGGCCACGCTGGCCGAGGTCGTGAACAGAACCGATGCCTGCTGTTCGAGAAGGTGGCCGAGAATCACCGCCAGCACGATGGGCAGGATCGGTACGCGCAGCGCGCGCAACCAGAGCGCAAGGCCGGTGGCGCCGAACATCACGCCGACATCGAACATGCTGTTGTTGATGGCGTAGGAGCCCAAAATTGAAAAAACGGCGATGAACGTTGCGAGCGCCGCTTTAGGCAACTTCAGCACCGCGGCAAAGTACCGGGCACCGAATAAGCCGAAAAGCATCATGAACAGGTTGACTGCGATAAAACCCCAGAAGAACGTGTAGATCAGCACGGGCTCGCTCTGGATGAGCAGGGGGCCCGGCTGCAGACCGTGGAGCGTCAACGCACCGATGAATACGGCGGCCGCGCCGCTGCCTGGAATACCCAAGGAGATCAGCGGAATGAGAGACCCGCCTACGTTCGCGCTGATCGAACACTCGGAGGCGATCAGGCCGGTGATGGATCCCTTGCCGAACTTTTCGTCCCGCCTGTTGAATCGCCGTTCCACCGTATGCGCGATGAAAGGCGTTTCAACCGGCCCAACGGCCGGCAGAATCCCGAGAAATACGCCGATCGTCGACGAACGCAAATAGGTCATCGGGCGCGTGATGAGCGTCTGCATGAGTTCCTTAACCGAGGCTCCTTTTCCAAACTTGATCGTTTCCTTATTGTTCGACGTGTCCAGGCTGTCGAACGCCAGGAAAACGGCCTCGGTCATGCAGAAAAAGCCGACTAGAACCGCCACCAGATTGAAACCGGACATCAGGTCCACGCTCCCAAACGTGAAGCGCGCCGCACCGGTCACGGGATCGAGGCCGATGGTGGTCAGGAGCAGCCCGATGAAGCAGGCGAGCAGGTT
The DNA here is from genome assembly GCA_035530495.1 of Burkholderiales bacterium. Lineage (GTDB taxonomy): Bacteria > Pseudomonadota > Gammaproteobacteria > Burkholderiales > SG8-39 > 2-12-FULL-64-23. The sequence continues at coordinate 909 of DATKUQ010000642.1, read as the reverse complement.
GCGCATCAGCGGCGTTTCCATCATGACGGTGACGATGGTGAAGCTGAACAGCAGAAGGGCACAGTATTCGGCCGGACCGAACTTCAATGCGAGTGAAGACAGCAGCGGCGTAAGGAAGAGCAGGGCCAAGGCGGACAAGAGCCCGCCCATGCCCGAGCTCAGTGCGGCGAGACTCAGTGCCAAGGGCGCTTTGCCCTCCCGGGCCATGGCATAACCCTCCCAACCGGTGACGATGGAGGCCGGCGTGCCCGGAACGTTGATCAGTATGGCCGAAATGCTTCCGCCGAAGATGCCTCCGGCATAGATGCCTCCGAGCATGATCATGCCGTGCTCGGCGCTCATCAGGAACGTGACCGGTACGAACAAGGCGATTGCCAGGGTCGCGGTCAAGCCGGGAATGGCACCGAAAATTATCCCAATAATTACGCCCAAAATCTCGACAAAGAGACTTGTCGGAGACATGGCAGCGAACAATCCTTCCAACATCGGGACCTCGAGACCAAGAGTTATGGGACCTGGCTCCGGTTCAAACCGGAGCCAGCCAAACGTTCACGCTTCGCCGCGCCTTATCGCCACAGGCCATTCGCGGTGCGCGGCACGGCGCAGTTCCCGGATCGGATCGCAACCCCCGAATTGGCTTACCGGAAAAGGTTGGGCCGGATTCCTGGCGGCTTCCGGCCGCGGATCAGCCTACTGCGAAATCTTCAACTCGCCGGTTCCCTTAAGATAGTCGCGAACCGCGGCATAACCCTCCCAACCGGTGACGATGGAGGCCGGTGTGCCCGGAACGTTGATCAGTATGGCCGAAATGCTTCCGCCGAAGATGCCTCCGGCATAGATGCCGCCGAGCATGATCATGCCGTGCTCGGCGCTCATCAGGAACGTGACCGGGACGAACAAAGCGATTGC
>DATKUQ010000641.1:0-4387 GCA_035530495.1 Burkholderiales bacterium | reverse complement strand
GTTGAGCGCGACGCTCTTGCCCGAGCCCGAAAGACCGCTGATCAAGACCAGTTGCATGACGGCAGGATAGCACCCGCCTGCGGAAAATAAAAAGGGCGCAAGCGATGCTTGCGCCCGGTTGCCGGAGGGCTAAAGAACCGTTAGTGCTTCTTAAGGCATCCGCTCATGAACTTCTTGCGCTCCACGCCCTTGAGCTTTTTCTCCTTGGCTTCCTTGTTGCAGGCGCGCATTCTGTTTTGCTGTGGGGTTAATTTCTTTGCCGCTGCGGGTGCTGCCGGTTTTTCCATCGGCTTCTTTTCCTGCGCCTGCGCCACGGATACGCAAAACAAGCCCGCTGCCAATGCTGCGATCAATTTGCTCATGTTTTCTCCCTTGTCTAGTTTTATGAAAGAACAGCAAACAACATCCAGCAAACTGCTACCAACGAACAACGAACAACGAACAACGAACAACGAACAACGAACAACGAACAACGCCTCAATTAGCCTCGCGTTTCAGCTCCCCCTGCTGCCTGGCGACGAAATCCTGGGTGCTATCGTAGCCGCGCAGCTGCAGTATGTAATTGCGCACCGCTGCTTCCACCAGCACTGCCAGATTGCGCCCGGCGGCCACCGGGATGGCGATCTCGCGGATGGGCAGGCCGAGGATGTCCTCGGTGAGTTCGTGCAGGGGCAGGCGGTCGGTAGGAGCGGCGCCGGCCTGGCCCGACTTCTCCAGGTGCACGATCAGCTTGAGGTTCATCTTCGGTCGCACGGCGGTTTCGCCGAAAATAACGCGGATATTGAGCACACCCAGTCCACGCACCTCGAGGAAATCCTTCAGCAGCGGCGGGCAGCGCCCCTCCAGAGTCTTTGCCGCGATGCGCGAGATCTCGACCACGTCGTCGGCGACCAGGCCGTGGCCGCGGCTGATCAACTCGAGCGCGAGCTCGCTTTTGCCCACGCCAGATTCGCCGGTGATCAGCACGCCCAGGCCGAGCACGTCCACGAACACGCCGTGTCTGGAGGTCGAATCGGCCAGAGCCTTGGCCAGGTAGCGGCGCAGGGTATCGATGACGGCATCGGCAGCCGAGGCGGTGGCCAGCACCGGCACGTTCCCCGATTCTGCCGACTGCAGCAGGGCCGGCGGCGCGGCTACGCTCTCGGCGAGGATGATGGCCGCCGGTTCGGCCGCAAACAGATTGGCGATGACCTGGTCGGTGGCGTCCCCGCTATAGCCGTCGATGTAGGCAAGCTCGCGCCGGCCGAGGACTTGAATACGATTGGGGTGGATCAGGTTGAGATGGCCGACCAGCGCCGCGGCATCGGCGCTGTCGCGGCGCACCGGCAGCGCTTCGCCGCCGCGGCCGGTAACCCAGCCTAAGCCCAGTCTAGCGGCGTTGTCCTCATACAGCCGCGCGATGCTGGTCTGTAACATCGGGTTGCCAGTTGCTGATAAGCTGGTGCAGGCCGGCGGGGTCCGCAGCCTGGATCATTTGCTCGCGCAGATTGGGGTCGGAAAACATCTGCGCCAGTTCCGACAGGATTTGCAGATGCTGTTCGGTAGCCTGCTCCGGCACCAGCAGCACGAACAACAGCTTGACCGGCTTGCCGTCCGGGGAGTCGAAGGGCACCGGGACGCTCAGGCGCACGAACGCCGCCACCGCTTCGCGCAAACCCTTGATCCGGCCGTGTGGAATGGCCACTCCCTGACCCAGCCCGGTCGACCCCAGGCGCTCGCGGGCGAACAGGCTGTCGAACACCAGGCTGCGCGCAAGGCCCTGGTTATTCTCGAAAATAAGGCCGGCCTGTTCGAACATGCGCTTCTTGCTGCTGACCTCGAGGTCGAGGACGATGTTTGCGGGCGGCAGCAGTTTTGAAATGAGATTCATGGCGTAAGAGAAGTGGGCGGCGGGTGTGCGGCGGGTTCGGATCGGTCGGGCGCCCCCGCAAGGCGCGCCATTTTACCGCAAATCCACCGGCGTGTTGAGCTGCGCCGCACCAGACAGGCTGGCAGCCAGCTGCGCCCGAACCCGGCTTACTCCTCCCCCTCCTCGCCTGGCTGGCGTTTGAGCGTGTCGTGGGGGTGGTCGTAGGCCTTGCCCTTGTGCTTGATGATCTGGCGGTCCAGCTTGTCCATCATCAGGTCAATCGCCGCGTACAGATCCTCATCTTCGCTTTCGACATGGATGTCCTTGCCGCGCATGTGCACGCCGATCTCCGCCTTCTGCCGCAGCTTTTGTACCGACAGGATGACGTTGATGTCGATAACCTGGTCGAAATGGCGCTGGATGCGCTCGAGTTTGGACAGGACGTAATCGCGGATGGGCTGGGTGACTTCGACGTGATGACCACTGACCTGTACGTTCATCTCCGACTCCTTTCAAAGTTACAAGGACTTGCGCAGGCTGACCGGCGGGATACGCAGCGATTCCCGATATTTGGCAATCGTGCGGCGCGCCACCACGATGCCCTGTTCGCCCAGAATTTGGGCAATCTTGCTGTCCGATAAAGGCTTCTTGCAGTCCTCCGCGTGGACCAACTGCTTCAGCAAGGCGCGGATCGCCGTGGCCGAACAGGCGCCGCCGGTTTCCGTGGCCACGTGGCTGCCGAAGAAATATTTCAGCTCGAAGATTCCGCGCGGCGTGGCCATGAACTTCTGCGTGGTCACGCGCGATACCGTGGATTCGTGCAGGCCCAGGGTCTCGGCGATCTCGCGCAGCACCAGCGGCCGCATCGCTACTTCGCCATGTTCGAGGAAGTGTCGCTGCCGCTCGACGATCGCCTGCGTCACGCGCAGTATGGTTTCGAAGCGCTGCTGTACGTTTTTGATCAGCCAGCGCGCCTCCTGCAGCTGATTGGACATCTGCGCCCCGGCCGAATACTGCTTGCTTTGCAGAATTTCCGCATACATGCGATTGATGCGCAACTTCGGCATGGCGTCGGGGTTGAGCCTGGCGATCCAGTCGTCTTTCACCTTCTTCACGATGACGTCGGGCACGATGTAGCGCGTCTCGCTTGTCGAGTATTCGGCGCCGGGATGGGGATTCAGGCTCTGGATCAGGTGCTGCGCCTCGCGCAGGCTCGCGTCGTCACAATGGAGCTGCCGCTTCAGTCGGGCGAAGTCGTGCGCGGCGAGCGCATCCAGGTGGGCGTGGACGATGGCGATGGCAAGCTCGCGCGCTGGCGTGTCGGACGGCAGCGCCCTCAGCTGCAGTTCCAGGCATTCGGCGGGCGTGCGCGCCCCTACGCCGGTGGGGTCCATGCTCTGCAGGTGATGCAGGGCGATGTGCAACTCATCCAGCCCGACCTCCAGTTCCGGAGGCAGCATTTCGACGATTTCCTCCAGGCTTTGCGACAAGTAACCGCCTTCATCCAGTGCCGCGATCAGGGTGTTGACCAGGCTCTTGTCACGCGCCGACAGCTGCGTCAGGGCGAGCTGACCCATCAGGTATTCGCCCAGCGTGGGCGTGCTCGCCGCCAATTGCGGATAATCCACATCTTCACCGTCTTCGCGCCGCGAGGGAGCAGAGGCCGCATCGGCAAACCAGTCTATGTCGGCCGTCTCCGCCGAGGGCGAGTCCGCGGGCGAGTCCGCGGGCGGCGCGGTCTCCGCGCCGGCGGCATATTCCTCGCGCTGCGGGCCCTCGGGCGGCGGCGCAACGGGCCCGGCTTCGGCTTCGTCGAGCTCGAGCAGCGGGTTTTCCATGAGGAATTTTTCCAGCTCCTGGTTCAACTCCAGGGTGGATAGCTGTAGCAGCCGTATGGATTGCTGCAACTGCGGCGTGAGGGTCAGCTGCTGCGACAGCTTGAGTTGCAGGGTTTGTTTCATCTTGAGCGGGAGCGTAGCGTCAGGGTGGTCTAAGTCTAAGACCCTGGCTACATGCGGAAGTGCTCCCCAAGGTAGACGCGTCTCACGTTTTCATTATAGACGATCTCATCGGGCTTGCCCTGTGCCAGCACCGATCCCTCGTTGATAATGTAGGCGTGGTCGCAGATGCCCAGGGTCTCGCGCACGTTATGATCCGTGATCAGCACGCCGATTCCCCGCTGTTTCAGGAAACCGATGATCTTCTGGATGTCGAGCACGGCGATCGGGTCGACGCCGGCGAACGGTTCGTCGAGCAGGATGAAACTCGGGCGGGCGGCAAGCGCGCGCGCGATTTCGACGCGGCGGCGCTCGCCGCCGGACAGCGACAGCGCCGGGTTGCTGCGCAGGTGTGCGATATGCAGTTCGCCCAGCAGACTCTCCAGGCGTTCCGCGATATCCGCCTCGGACAGGTCCTGCAGTTCAAGCACCGCCTGCACGTTTTCCTGTACCGTCAGTTTCCTGAAAACCGAGTTTTCCTGCGGCAGGTAGGACAAACCCAGCCTGGCCCGGCGGTGGATCGGAAGCCGGCTGATCTCCG
>DATKUQ010000640.1:0-8537 GCA_035530495.1 Burkholderiales bacterium | reverse complement strand
GTCTTTCTTTGATCGTTTAGGTCTGGTGTCGCTGCTCGATACAATGCGACGATTCCAGTGCGTTCAATGAACCGCCGGATGCGGAACCGCACGTCCGGTGGTGTGGGAGGACGGCGGGGGTAACCCCGCCTCCTACCCGATGCGCCGGCGTGTCAGCGCGCGCTCAGGTGCCTGGGTCCGCGTCCTGAGCGCGGCGCCGGTTTCGCCTCGCGCGTGAAATCGGCGGTGCGCCGCCGCATCGTTGCGAGCGCCTTGTGCCCCTTGGACGTTAGAAAAGGTTCGACCAGAAGCCCTATGCCTTCGGCCACGTATTTGCCCAGGCTGAACCTGGCGCGCCAGGCCCAATGTTTCAGCGCCCAGGCATGACAGAAGTGCACATACTGATAGACCAGAAGATATTCGTTCACCTGGCGCATGTAGCCTCCGGCGATGCAGGCGCGCAAGCAGTCCTGCAACAGCCGGTTGGTCCTGATCTCGTCCTGTTTGATCAAGGCCCTGCGATCTGCGCGTAGCGATTTTGTCGAGCGGTAGGCGAGGATGGTCGCCTCGCGCAAGCCGTCCACTATCGTGCAGTACGCCCACAATGCCATGCACAGCCGCTCGACCGGGTGCTTAATGCCCTCTAGGCGAGGCGGAATTTCCTTTTCATAAGTCTCCAGCACCAGCTTGAGCGAAAGCAGCAGGACGTCGTCCTTGTCGCCGAAATATTGGTAGATCAGACCGGTGCTCACGCCCGCTTCGCGGGCAATCTGCGAGATGGTAGTGGTGTAGTAACCTTTGTCCGAAAAAAGCTTCACCGCCGCGCGCAGAATCTGTCCCCGGCGCTCCTCCACCAGTTTGGTGTCGGTGACCAGGCTTGCCACATGTCCCGGCGATTTCATTGCACACTCGCTGCAGATCGGGGGGCCGCCTCCGCGCAGCGCCCCCTGGAATCGGCGGACGCTGCGGCAACTGGGCGGCGGCGCCTCAATTACCCTCGAAGGCAGGTTTCTGTTTGGCCACGAACGCGTTGTAGGCGCGCGTAAAGTCTTTGGTCTGCATGCAGATCGCCTGTGCCTCGGCCTCCGTCTCCAGCGCCTGCTCGATGGTCTGGTTCCACTCCTGGTGCAGGCATTTCTTGGTCATCGAATGGGCGAAGTACGGGCCGTCGGCGATTTCCTTCGCCATTGCATGCGCACGCTCGAGCAGCTTGTCTTTGGGCACGATTTCGTTGTAATAGCCCCATGCCTGTCCTTCCTGGGCCGACATCGCGCGCCCGGTGTAAAACAGCTCCGAAGCCCGGCCCTGCCCAATGATCCGGGGCAGTATCGCGCAAGCGCCCATGTCGCAGCCGGCCAGGCCGACGCGCACGAACAGGAACGCGGTCTTGCATTCCGGGGTGCCGTAGCGCAGGTCGCTCGCCATTGAAATTATCGCCCCTGCTCCGGCGCATATTCCGTCGACCGCCGAGATGATAGGCTGCGGGCAGGTACGCATTTCCTTCACCAGGTTTCCGGTCATGCGGGTAAAGTTGATCAGCCCGGTCATGTCCATCTTGGTCAGCGGGCCGATGATTTCGTGCACGTCTCCGCCCGAGCAGAAATTGCCGCCCTCCCCGGTGAATACCACGGCGCGTACGTCCTCGGCGTACTGCAGCTTGTGGAACGTGTCGCGCAGTTCGGCGTAGCTCTCCAGCGTCAGCGGGTTCTTGCGTTCGGGACGATTCAGTGTGACGGTGCCGACGCGATCCTTGACTTCCCATTTGAAATGCTGCGGGCGCCATTCGGCGGCTTTGAGTTTGTACATGCGATTCTCCAGGTTGCTGATAGTGGGTAATCAAATTTTGCGGTATCAACCGGCGAGCGTCAGGCCGCCGCTCACGCTCAGGGTCTGACCGGTGACGAAATCCGCGCGGCCGCTGGCGAAGAACAGCACGGCATCGGCGATCTCGGAAGGCTTGGCCAGGCGCCCCATCGGCGTAACGCGCACAAACGCCTCCCGGTGCTTCTCCGGCACCACCGCGAGCAGCGGCGTGTCCGTCGGGCCGGGGCAGACGCAGTTCACGTTAATGTTGAAGCGCGCCATTTCCCGCGCCAGCGATTTGGTGAACGCGATCGCGCCGCCTTTCGCGCCGGAATACACCGACTCTCCCAAACTGCCGACGCGGCCCGCATCGCTGGAAACAGTGACGATCTTGCCTGCCTTGCGCTCTATCATGTCGTCGAGGAACGCGCGCGTCACCGCGATTGGCCCGAACAGGTTGAGATCGATGACCTTGCGCCAGAAGTCGGGCGTGTTCTTGACGAACGGTTCTATCTTGCCCCAGCCGGCTACGTTGACGATTATGTCCACGTGCCCGCGCTTCGCGTAGGCGGCGCGTTTGAACGTTTCGATCGATTCGAGATCGGTTACATCCAGGCGAAAAAAATCCGCTCCCAGGCCCTTGGCGCGGATCGCCGCGGCGGCGTCCTCGCCCGCCTGCTCGGCAATGTCGCCGAGCAGCACGTGCGCCCCCGCCTGCGCCAGTGTTTCCGCGGTCGCCCGCCCGATACCCGATGCCGCTCCGGTGACCACTGCCGTCTTACCGTCCAGTCGCATTTCTCGCTCCGCAAATTAAGAAAAATCTTAAAATCGTCGTTGCCCGGCTATTGCCGCGCCGCGCGTTCGCCGTGTCCGCCCGGAGCCCGGATCGATCCGGCCTGGCGGAATGCACAAGCCCCTTTCCGCCTGCCCATGAATCGGCTAGAATCTTGGTGAATGAACATTCATTCAGTGCGCAAAAGTAACATGAATCATGGTAAAAAGGCAAGAAGCAAAGCGGCGCCGAGGACAGGCCATTGGGCGCGACAGCATACCCGGCGCGCTGACGGCGTCATGGCAGTTGCAATACGTCGTTCGAGCGTTGGTGCGCTGTCGCTGCGGCTCAGGTAACAGTCGCATCATGCGGGTAAGCGATAAATTGACACGATAGGCACAAATCATCATAGTGTGTCGAACGAACAGCCGGCTGCGGAGCGCGTCGAGCGCCGCAGCGCTGTCAGGAGGAGAGGACAGGCAGATCAGGCGGGCACGCCCCCGCCCATGCGGTTCCCGCGTTCCTGTCGCAGCGAGCCAGGTCGTTTTTGAACAGCCGATCCGAACCGTGATGCGACATCGGTCCAGGCCGCGGCAAGTACGGTGAATTATATTGTTTTGTGGATTGCACGCCGGCAAGCGCCGGGTTTCACGTGAGGGGGTCAGAAGTGAATTATGTCGTCGAAATGTGGCAGCAGCCTTCGCTGGCTGTGATTGGTTCCAAAGACCGCTTTCCGGTGCGGCGCATATTCTGCGTCGGCCGCAACTATGTCGAACACCAGAAGGAGATGGGCGGCGACGGCCGCGAGCAGCCGTTTTTCTTCTGCAAAGCGCCGCATGATCTGGTCGCGGTCGAAGCCGGCGAGAAGGGCAACATTCACTACCCGCCGATGAGCAGCAACTATCACTGGGAAACCGAAATGGTTGCGCTGATCGGCAAGGGTGGCTACAAGATCGCCGCCGAGCGCGCCAATGATCACGTCTGGGGCTACGCCATCGGCCTAGACATGACCCGGCGCGACCTGCAGCAGGTCGGCAAGGACAAAGGTCGCCCGTGGAGCTTCGGCAAGGATTTCGACCAAGCCGCGCCTTGCGGGCCGGCTACGCCGGCGAGCAAGGTGGGACATCCATCCACGGGCAAGCTCTGGCTCAAGGTGAATGGCGAGTTCCGCCAGCAATCGGATATCGACCAGATGATCTGGAGCGTGCCCGAGCAGATCGCGTTCCTGACGCAGTATTACACGCTCGAAGCCGGCGACGCTATTTTCACCGGCACCCCGGCAGGGGTAGGCGCGGCGAAGGTCGGTGACGCGTTGGTGGCCGGCATCGACGGTCTGGGCGAGTTGCGCGTGAACATTGTCGCGCCGCTTTAGACCAAGCCGCCGCCGCCCATGAACGCCGCCGAATATCTGCTCGCCACCGGGAAGGCGAACGCGACCGCACTGGAATGCGGCGCGGAGCGCCTGAGCTATGGAGAACTGCGCGAAGCCGTGGGGCGTGCCGCCGGTGCCTGGCGTGCGCGCGGCCTTGCGCAGGGTGAACGCGTGCTCGTGTTCGCGCCGGACGGCATCGACTGGGCGATTGCCTATCTGGGTGCGATCTGGGCGGGCGGCGTCGCCGTGGGTTTGAACTCGCGCCTGTTCGAGCGCGAGCTGACGGTGGTGCTGTCGGAATCCGAGGCGCGCTTCATCTGGTGCAAGGAAAGCTCGCGCGCACTGCTGGAGCGGCTGCTCGCGAACATCCCCAACGCGCCGCGGCTGGTGATCGATGCCCAGTGGAGCGCTGGGCTGGCGTCTGTCGCACCCATAGCGGCGGCGGAATTGCCCGACGACGCCCCAGCGATGTGGATTTATACTTCTGGCACTACCGGCCTTCCAAAAGCCGTTATACACGCCCAACGCACCGTTATCGCCAGTGCCGATTTCGCACAACAAATCCTCGGACTGGGCGCGCAGGATCGCATCTACGCTTCGTCAAAAATGTTTTTCGCCTACGCGCTCGGCAACAGCTTTTGCGCCGGCTTGCGCCTGGGTGCCACGGTGATTCTCGACACCGAGTGGCCTACCGCCGAGCGCGTGGCCGAAGTGGCCGAAAAGCACCGGCCGACGGCGCTGTTTTCGGTACCCACGCTTTACCTAAAGATGCTGCAGGCAGGCGTGGCGGGGCGGCTGCGCGCGGCGGGGGTGCGGCACTACGGCTCGGCGGGCGAAGCCCTGCCGCAGGCGGTGCGCCGCGAATGGCGCGAAGCAAGCGGCGTGGCGCCGGTCTCGGGCTATGGCGCCTCGGAAACTGTGGCCTTGATGTTCTACTGCGATGATGACAGCGCGCTGCTCAAGCCGTCGCCGCGGCTCGAATATCGTATGCGCGATGCGAGTGACGCCGCGGCGCCGCAGCGACTGTGGCTGCGCCATCCCTCGGTCGCGCTCGGCTACTGGCGCCGCCCAGACGCCGTACGCGACAGCTTCGACGACGGCTGGTTTTCACCCGGTGACCTGTTCCGGCGCCGCGAAGACGGCTCCATGGAGTTGTGCGGGCGCAACGACGATATGGTGAAGATTTCCGGGCAGTGGGTAAGCATCCTGGACGTGGAGCAAGCGCTACTCGGCGCGAGCGCGGGCTGCGTCGATGGCCTGGCGGCGGTGGGCTTTGAAAACGCCGCAGGCCTTGTTTCGATCGCCTTATTCGCGGTGGCCGCGAGCGGGCAGGAGACGCAAGCGCGCGAGCGTCTCGCCGCGGCCATTGCAGCCCTGCCCAAGCTTAAGCAGCCGCGCTTGGTGAAATGGGTAAGCGAACTGCCGCTCACGGCCACCGGCAAGCTGCAGCGGCGTAGGCTGAAAGACTTATATCTTACGGGTGCGGTAGAGAAATGAGTCGAACAATATTCTTGTACGCGGCAGGAACGCCAAAATCCGCAGCTGCGCCTGCGCGTATTCGTTCTGATAAATCATTACCCGGAGGCTTATGCTGCCACCACGTATAGATACCAAGGCCGTACAGGCTGCGATGGGCGAATACGCCGACGATAAAGAGACGATGGCGCAGCGTGCCGCGATCTATCAGGAGTTGATCGGCTTCGTCCCGCCGCGCATCGAGGCGCGGCTCAATGTCACCGGCGCGCTCGACCCGCAGATGCTGGATTTGCAGGAGCGCATCCGCGAGCACGGCATGTACCCCAAGTGCTTCGACGTGAAAACCGCCCAAATGATGCTGTTCGGCATGCTGCTGATGGATCTGAGCGACGCGGCCCCGCTGCACGCGATCGCGGCGCGGCGCGCGGGCGCGAGCTGGGAGGAGTTGCAGGGGGTGATCAACCTTTGCTTTCTTTTCCGCGGCCTGCCTGCGGCCAACCGCGGCGCGGAAATCCTCGCCAACCTGGCCAAGCGCGAAGCCGAAAACAAGGCTGTATAACGAGGACATTCCATGGAACCGGGCGTTATCTCCGCCGCTGTCGTGCCCCATGTGCCGACGCTGGGCCTGGCGCAGAACACGCCGGAATTTCAGCGTACGCTGGTCGAGGGCGAGCGCGCGCTGGGCCGCGCCTTGCGCGATCTGAAACCGGAACTGTTCGTGGTCAACTCGGCCCACTGGATCTGCACCTTTGGCTGGTATGCGACCTGCCAGAGCGTGCACGAAGGCATGTGCGTCGCAGACGAGGCACCCGATTTGATTCCTGGCATACCATATCGGCGCAAGGGCGACAGCGAGTTCGCCTCTGCCATGGTCGAAGAATGGCAGGCGCAGGGACTTCCCGGTGGCCGCAATGAAACGCCGCACTACGCTTGGGACTACGGCAGCCTGGTGCCGCTGCTGCACCTGGATCCGGACGCGGAGGTGCCGGTGGTTCATATGCCCACGGTAATTCTCGCCGATCATGCCGAGTGCATGAAGGCGGGGCGTGCCGTGCATGCGACGGCGAAGCGCCTGGGCAAGCGCGTCGTGTTCCTCGCGAGTTCTGCCTTTAGCCACGACTTGGTGCGCGGCCGTCACCTGAAGCCCACGCCCGAGCGCGAAGCGCTGGACCAGCGCTTCATCGATCAGCTGAAGCGCGGCGCGCTGGCCGAGGCGATCGCATGGTTTCCGGAATACAGCCGCGCCGCGGTGGCGGAAATGAACGGCAAGCCCCTGGCTGTCATGCTGGGTGTGCTGCAGGCGCTGGTCGCCGACGGGGCGAAGCTTGCGGGAGAGCAGTTTGGCGCTTACGCCCAATCGTCGGGCAGCGGCAATGCCAATATCGTCGTGTGGCGACGATGAACGCGGTCATCGAAGGGGAATCGCGGAAATTCGAACGGCAATACCGTGTGCTGCGGCCGATGCCGATGTGCAAGATCGTGCCGCCGCACGGCACGCCGATAATTACGCGCGACGAGTCACGGCGCCTGGCGGCAATGGGTTTCGCGCACGAATACGAGTAGGAGCAGCGCAGCCGCGAGCCAGGCGAGCATCAGCGTGAAGCCGGCGCGATAGGCGCCGAAATCGTAGACGCGGACGCCGTTTGCGAGCATTCCGGCCCAGTGCCGGTCCAGCATCCAGCCAACCGCGGGCTGCATGATCATGCCGCCCAGCATGTTGCCCATATTGGCGATGCCGCCTGCGGTGCCTGCCAGCTCCGCCGGTGCCGATTCCTTGGCGATGGCGAAGCCCACCATCGCCGCAGCGGAAGCGCAACCGGTAAAGCCGAGCAGGACAACCAGCAGGGGCAGGGGCACGTCCGGCAGCAGTAGCGCGGCGCACCATCCCGCAGTGGCGAGCACGGCGCCGAGGGCATACAGCGGCTTGCGCCGGCGCATACGGTCGGAGAGCGCCCCGACGAACGGCCCTGCGACCGCCCAGCAAACGAGCAGCAGCGAGGTGATCATGGAGGCCTGCGAGGTCGTGATCCCGTAATGCATGCTCAGGAACGGCACCCCCCACAGGCCGCCGAAGGTGAGCGCCGGGCCCGAAACCGCGCCTGAGATCAGGAACACCAGCCATACATTGCGGGCGGCGAGCGTGCGTCCGATGCTTTGCAAAACCGGTGCATGACGGGCCGGCGGCGTCGGCGCGTAGCTGGCGTAACCGCGCTCTGCGGGATCGTCGCGCACCGCCAGCCATATCCCCACGGCCAGCAGCCCGGTCACTGCAGCGGCGGCGCTGAGCACGTTGCGCCAGCCGAACGCGTCGACCATCAGCCGCAGCGGCACGCCTGCCGATACCGCGCCGAGGACCCCGCAGGCGAGGGCGAGGCCGGAGAGCATGGCAAAGCGCGTGGGCGCGAACCAGTGGCCGGCGAGTTTGAGCATCGCAACGAAAGCGACGCCGACCGAGCCCCCGATCAGCAGGCGGCCCAGACCTGCGGCGTGGTATCCCGGCGCGAGTGCAAACAGCAGAGTGCCCGCCGCCGCGATCGTCGCGCCGGCGGTAAGCACGCGCCGCGGCCCCCAGCGATCGGCGAGGAGACCCGCCGGAATCTGCATCGCCACGTAACTGTAGTAGTAAAACGCGGCGAGATTGCCCAGTGCCGCCGCATCCAGCGTGAATTCGCTCATCAGCTCGCGCGTGATCACCGCCGGCGCAACTCGCTGATAAAAGCCGATCAGGTAGAAAGCGGCACCCAGGCCCCACATGGCAAAGGAAAGGTGCAGCGGCGGATAGCCGCGCTCACGTGAAGTCACAGCGAGTACTTATCGAGGATTCGGACCCGACCCTGCGTCTGGCCGGATCACTGCGGAGACGCGCCTGTCAGCACTGCTCCCATGGCAGACCGTCGTGACGCCAGCCGGTGATGGAGTTGCGCCGGTGCTGGTCATTCAATTCGCCCTCGAAGCCGTGCAGCACGTTATACACTTTGGTGAAGCCGGCCTTCTCCAGCGCCGCGCCAGCGTCGAGCGAGCGGTTGCCGCTGCGGCAGATCAGCACCAGCGGGCGGTCCACGCTTGCAGCCTTTTTCACGTGCGCCACGAAATGCGGATTCACCTCCCAGTCGGGGCCGTCGTTCCATGGAACCA
>DATKUQ010000639.1:0-7123 GCA_035530495.1 Burkholderiales bacterium | reverse complement strand
GTCTTTCTTTGATCGTTTAGGTCTGGTGTCGCTGCTCGATACAATGCGACGATTCCAGTGCGTTCAATGAACCGCCGGATGCGGAACCGCACGTCCGGTGGTGTGGGAGGACGGCGGGGGTAACCCCGCCTCCTACCCGATTGCTGCCGCTGGCGCCGCGACGCTGCGAGCGCATCGCTATTTTGCGTGTTTGCGGAACTCGGGTTTGCGCTTTTCGCGAAACGCGTTGCCGCCTTCCCTCGACTCGTCGGTATCGTAGTAAAGCTTGAGCGCCTGCATCGCGAACGAAGAAATTCCGCGAATCATCTCGGTGTCGACATTGAACGAGCGCTTGGCGAGCGCGATCGCAGTCGGGCTCATCTGCAGAATTTCGGCGCACCATTTCGCCACTTCGGCGTCGAGCTGGTCGTGGGGAACGACTGCGTTCACCAGTCCCATCGCCAGGGCGTCCTGCGCGCTGTAGCGGCGGCACAGGTACCAGATCTCGCGCGCCTTCTTCTCACCGACCACGCGCGCAAGCAGCGCGGTGCCGAAGCCCGGGTCGACCGAGCCGACTTTCGGGCCGACCTGGCCGAACTGCGCCTTGTCCGAAGCGATGGCGAGATCGCACAGCGTCACCAGCACATTGCCGCCGCCGATGGCGTAGCCGTTCACGCGCGCCAGCACCGGTTTCGGAATGTCGCGGATGATGCTTTGCAGCTCTTCGACCGGCAGGCCGATCGTGCCGCGCCCGCCGTAGCCGCCGTCTTCGGCATCTGCGCTTTGGTCGCCCCCTGTGCAGAACGCTTTGTCGCCGGCGCCGGTGAGCACGACGACGCCGATGTCGCGGTTCCAGCCGGCCGTGCCGAAGGCGCGGATCAGCTCTTCGCAGGTGTCGCTGTTGAATGCGTTATAGACCTTGGGGCGGTTGATGGTGATGGTGGCCACGCCGGCCTGCTCGGTGTAGATGATGTTGTTGAAATCCATGGTGTGGGTCTTCCTTTTCGGAGTCCGTTCGGGGTCATTGTTTAGTGCGGGACGGTTCGGTATTATGAATACGACATTATCTTGGCGCAATCGAGTCTCGCGCCGGGGACGCCACCAAGAAGCAGCCAGGGGCAACAGGCGGTTGCATCTCTTGCCCCGGAGCGCTGGCTGATCCGCTTGCCGCCTTCATTCCCAACCGAGCACATCCGGAGACAAAAACATGAACATTCCCGCTCCCGACCAACACCAGGAGCTGCGCGAAGCGCTGCGCGATCTTTGCCGCGAGTATCCCGACGAGTACTGGCGCAAAATCGACTACGAGCGTGATTTCCCGGTCGCGTTCATCGATGCGCTGACCAAGGCTGGCTGGCTGGCGGCCCTGATCCCGCAGGAGTACGGCGGCTCCGGCTTGGGCCTCGCGCAGGCTTCCGTGATCATGGAAGAGATCAACCTGTGCGGCGGAAATTCAGGCAGCTGCCATGGCCAAATGTACAACATGGGCACGCTGCTGCGCCACGGCTCGGAAGTGCAGAAGCGCAAGTACCTGCCGAAAATCGCCTCGGGCGAACTGCGGCTGCAATCCATGGGCGTAACCGAGCCGACCACGGGCACCGACACCACCAAGCTCAAGACCACGGCAGTGAAGAAGAGCGACCGCTACGTGGTCAACGGCCAGAAAGTCTGGATTTCGCGCGTCCAGCACTCGGACCTGATGATCCTGCTCGCGCGCACCACGCCGGTCGCCCAGGTCAAGCGCAAGTCCGAGGGCATGTCCATATTCATCGTCGATCTGCACCAAGCCATCGGCAAGGGCCTGAGCCTGCAGCCGATACGCAACATGGTCAGCCACGACACCTGCGAGCTTTTTTTCGAGAATCTGGAAATCCCGGCGGAGAACCTGATCGGCGAGGAGGGCAGGGGCTTCAAGTACATCCTCGACGGCTTGAACGCCGAGCGCATCCTGATCGCGGCCGAATGCATAGGCGACGCCTACTGGTTCATCAAGCGCGCGAGCGCCTATGCCAAGGAGCGCGTGGTGTTCGACCGACCGATAGGCCAGAACCAGGGTGTGCAGTTCCCGATCGCGGAGGCCTACATGGAAACCGAGGCGGCGAACCTGATGCGCTGGAAAGCGTGCGGGCTTTTCGATCAGCACCAGCCCTGCGGTGCCGAGGCGAACATGGCCAAGCACCTTGGCGCCAAGGCATCGTTCGAGGCGGCCAACATCTGCCTGCAGACCCACGGCGGCTACGGTTTCGCCTGCGAATACGACGTCGAGCGCAAATTCCGCGAAACACGGCTGTATCAGATCGCGCCGATCTCGACCAACCTGATCCTGTCTTATGTCGCCGAGCATGTGCTCGGCCTGCCGCGGTCGTTCTGAGCGTGGGCAAGACCAGCGGCCGCTCGGCGTTCCTGCAGCTTCTCGTCGACGAAGGCGTTACGCACCTGTTCGGCAATCCGGGCACGACCGAATTGCCGCTGATGGAAGTGGTGCCGGATTTTCCCCAGCTTAACTATGTGCTCGGGCTGCAGGAAGCCGTGGTGGTGGCGATGGCCGACGGTTACGCCCGCGCCTCCGACCAGCTCGCCGCCTGCAGCCTGCACGTCGCGCCGGGTCTGGGCAACGCGATGGGGGCGCTCTACAACGCCAAGTTTTCGGGGTCGCCCTTGATCGTGACCTGCGGTCAGCAGGAGCAGGGACACGGACTGCTCGAGCCTTTGCTCTACGAGCCGCTGCTGCCGATCGCGCAGCCCCTGGTCAAATGGGCCGCCGAGGTCACCCGCGTCGAAGACCTGCCGCGCATCGTGCGCCGCGCGGCGAAAGTCGCGCTCACCGCGCCGACCGGCCCGGTGTTCATCAGTCTGCCGGGGGACGTGCTCGACGCCGAGGCCGAGCTCGATTTCGGCAAGCCGACCCGGGTCGATGCGCGCGCGCGGCCTCCGGACGAGGCGCTGGCCCAGCTCGCGGCAGCGCTGCTGGAAGCGAAAAATCCGGTGATCCTCGCCGGTCAGGAGCTCGCCACCAAGGACGCTTTTGCCGAGGCTGCCGAACTCGCCGAATTGCTCGGCGCGGCCGTGTACCAGCAGACCGTCCCTTATTGCGCGCAATTTCCCAGCGCGCATCCGGCCTATCTCGGCGCGCTCACGCGCAACCAGAAGCAGGTGCGCGCAGTGCTGGAGTCATTCGACCTGATGCTATGCCTGGGCGCAGACCTGCTGCGCATGTCGGTCTACAGCCCGACCGCGCCGCTGCCTGAGGGCATGCCGGTTATCCACATCAGCGAGCGCGACTGGGAGCTGGGAAAGAACTATCCGACCGAGCAGGCGCTGCGCGCCGACGTGAAGGAAACGCTGCGTGCACTGCTGCCGCTGGTACGCGCGCGGCGCAGCGCCGCCGGGGCCGAGCAGGCCAGGCGAAGGCTTGCCGCGCTCGCGCCGCGCAACTGGTCGGCGCAACGCGCTGCGTCATGCGCCGAGCTCACGCGCCTGGCGGAAACCGCGCCGATCGATCCGCGCTATCTGATGCTCTGCATCAGCGAAACCCTGCCACAGGATGCGATCGTGGTGGAAGAGGCGCTGACCTCGTCGGCGGCGCTGCCCGGATTGCTCGAGTTGCGCGATCGCCGGAGCTACTACGGGCTCGCCAGCGGCGGACTCGGCTTCGCGCTGCCCGGTGCAGTAGGCATCAGCCTGGCGCAGCCGGGGCGGCCGGTAGTGGCGATCCTCGGCGACGGCAGTGCGATGTACGGCGTGCAGGCGCTGTGGACCGCGGCGCATCTGAAATTGCCGATCACCTACGTGATCGCAAACAACCGCAGCTACCGCATCATCAAGGAACGGCTGGTGTCCATGCGCGGCACCGACCGCTTCACCGGCATGGACCTGCGCGATCCGGAAATCGACTTCTCCGGCCTGGCGCGCTCGCTGGGTGTGCCGGCGGAGCGCGTCAGCGATCCCAGCGGCATCGTGCCTGCGCTGCGCGCCGCTGTGCAGGCCGGAGGCCCGCGACTGATCGAAGTGATGGTCGCCGACGGCTTCGGCGGCTAGTCAGGCGCTGATATCACGGCCAGGACCGGGCCGCAAGATCCGCCGGTTCTTGCTGCTCTCCGATGCTGAGCAGACGAACGTAAACGATACGCAACACGCGCTGCCAAGCAAACCAGTACTTCGGTTCGCCCGGGAAGCGGCAATATCCGCCCTCTCAATGCGACACGTAGATTGCCAGCAGTATCAGCAGGAAAGCGACAGCCTGAAAAGCGACGCGTCTTTGCATCCAGTGGCCGCTGTCCAGGTGCCCGACCTCGCCGTCGGTGGCCATGGAAGAAATCCCTGAAATAAGGGCGACGAGTGCGGCAAGCGCGGCTGCCAATACCAGCACGGTAAAGAAGTTCATCATTCCCTCCTCCTCGGTGGTCGCAAAGCCAAATCATGCGTCGGTAGCGATTGAATTATAGGTGCTGGTCCGGGGATGCCAAGGAGAGACTCTGCCCGCTTGGCGGGGTGAAACCAGTTTGAAATCTCGAATACCGATCCGGCTTCGCCCCGGCGAGAGCCCCAGGAGTCCGGGCTCCAGGTCGCGTACTACCCTATAATTACAGCTTCCGTCTTCGCGGCTTCCGGCTTGCATCACCGTCTTACTCTCGCCCGCGTTTCGCCCTACCTGCTGCTCGCCGCCGCCATCCTATCCTGGGCGCTCAACTGGATCGCCGGGCGCGCGCTGCGCTACGACGTGCCCTCGTATTCGCTCGCCTTCTGGCGCTGGGTCATTGCGAGCGTCCTGTTGCTGCCTTTCGCCTGGCCGCACCTCGTGCGCGGCTGGCCGGCAATGCGCCGCTCTTGGCCGGTCATGCTCGCGCTTGGCGTCCTGGGCACGACGTTCTGCAACCTGGCCTCGTACACCGGACTCAAGTATGCCACTGCCGTCAGCAGCTCCATCCTCAGTTCCTTCGCGCCGGTGATTATCATCGCCATCTCTTGGGCCTTCCTCGGGCAGCGTTTGCGCGCCTCGCAGTGGGCGGGCGTTGCCATTTCGCTGATCGGCGTGTTGATCATAATCGGGCGCGGCGACCCGCGGGTGATCCTGTCGCTCTCGCTCAATGTCGGCGACTTGTGGATACTTGGGTCGATGCTGTTGTGGGCACTATATACGGTCTGCCTGCGCTGGCGACCGCAGGATCTGCACCCGCTCGGCCTTCTCGGCGCGAATGCGATCGTCGGAGTCGTCGCGATGCTACCGGTGTATTTGTGGTCGCTCGCCCAGGGTCTGCATATCACCTGGACGACGGGAGCGGTGGTCGGTCTCGCCTATGTCGGCGTGTTTCCGTCGGTGCTGGGGTACATTTTCTGGAATAACGGGGTCGCGCGCGTCGGCCCGAACAAGGCTGGCATGTTCATGCATCTGATGCCGGTCTTCACAAGCCTGCTTGCGATCGTATTCCTAGGCGAGCGCCTGCACCCGTTCCATGTCGTCGGCATGGCGATGATAGTCGGCGGCATCTGGCTCACCAGCCGCACCCACAATCCCGAAGCGGTAGCGGGGATCGAGATCTGAATGCAATTGCGCGGGATCAGACTTCGCCAGGGTGAGGGCCGCCTTTCTGGCCGTCCATCAGTCGGCTCCGCGACCAGCCAAAAAAATAGGCCAGCGAACCCAGTTCGATAGCCTATGAAGAACGGTCGACCAGCATTGCCAACGACGACCGTCCACGCTCACCGCTAGGACTCGCCGCGCGTGACGCTTCCGGTCATTCGCGCGGCTCGGCCTGATTTCTGGCGGTCTCTTTCTTCTCCTCCTGCTTCTCCTCCTCCTCCAAAACGGGCAACTGGACCGATACCTTGATGCGAAGCAAATACCCTCTAGCGCGGCTGGTCCAGCCGGGTGAAAATGGATCATATTTCAAAGAATGATTTCGCGCAATACTGCTGAAAGCGTACTTATTGGCGTCATCGCTGGCTGCCTGTAGCCGCCGCCGCCGGGACTGGCCTATAATTCCGGTCCGAGCGAATCCGAAACGCGATTGCCGCGTTTGACGCCGCACCCAAGGCAGGGCAGCAAAATGGAAAGAACCACGGCAGCCAATCCCCGCGTCGGCAAAGAGCGCATGCAGGCGGAAGTCGTCCACAAGAGGCGGCTCGAGGTACTGAAACAGTTTCGGGTGTTGTTGCGCTCGATCAAGCGGCACTACCAGTGGGTTGAGCAGGAAAGTGGCCTGAGTGGCGCGCAGCTTTGGGCAATGGCGGAAATCGCCGGCGCGCCCGGGATCAAAGTGAGCGATCTCGCGCGGCAACTGGGGGTCCACCTGTCGACCGCAAGCAATATGCTGCGGCGCCTCGAGGAACTCGCGCTCGTCAAGCGGCTGCGCATCGGCGAGGACCGCCGTGTGGTTCAGTTGAAGCTTACTGCCAAAGGCAGGAAAATTCTGCAGATCGCGCCGCGGCCCCTGGTCGGAGTTCTGCAGCAGGCCCTGACCGAGCTTCCGCGACGCCGCCTGGATACCCTTCATGCCGACTTGGGCGAGGTCATCAGACTGATGAAGTTCAAAGACGTCAAGGCGCGGGCCACGCCTTTGTCGGACATTTAGACGACAGGCCGATGGGCCGAAGCGGGCGGAAGAACGAGCGCGTGCCGCGGTTCCGCGATTCGCCCGCGGCTGCGTGACGAAATAGCATGCGCTGGTAGCTGTCGCAGCGCCGGCTTTGCGCCAATCGGACGGTGTTGGCCTTCATCTCTTGCGGAAAATATCATGGCAAAAATCAAGGGTGCAGCGCTGATCTCGGAGTTTTTGGTAAAGGAGAGAATTCCGTACGTCTTCGGCATCTGCGGCCACGGCAACATCGGCCTGCTCGACGGACTGTACGAAGTTCGCGACAAGATCAAGCTCGTCTCGCCGCGCCACGAGCAGGTCGCGGGCCATATGGCGGACGGCTATTTCCGCGTCAAGCACCAGCCGGTCGCTACTTTGACGTCGACCGGTCCGGGATCGGCCAACCTGATCATGTCCATGGCTGTCGCGCAGACGGATTCCTCCGCGCTGCTCGCGATCACGGCGAACGTGCCGACCTCGCAGTTCAACCGCGGACCGTTCCAGGAATTGAACCGTCACAACCAGGCGGATTTCCCGAACGTGATCCGTCCGGTGGTGAAGCGCAGCTT
>DATKUQ010000638.1:0-2794 GCA_035530495.1 Burkholderiales bacterium | reverse complement strand
CAGCGCGCAGAAGCCAGGCGCCACCGCGGCCGCCTGAAGATTTTCTTTGGCGCCTCCGCCGGCGTCGGTAAAACCTTCGGCATGTTGCTGGCTGCTCACGAACGTCGTGCCGAAGGGCTGGATATATTGGCGGGCTATGTGGAGACGCACAAGCGCGCCGAGACAGAACAGTTAATGGAAGGACTGGAAATACTGCCGCCACGCATGGTGGAATACCGTGGCACGCAAGTACGCGAGTTTGATCTGGATGCCGCACTTAAGCGCCGTCCGGCGCTGATCCTGGTGGATGAATTGGCGCACACCAATGCGCCGGGTTCGCGCCACCCCAAACGCTGGCAGGATATTGATGAGTTGCTGGACGCGGGTATCGACGTCTATACCACGATCAACGTTCAGCACATCGAAAGCCTCAACGATGTGATCTCGCAAATCACCGGCATCCCGGTGTGGGAGACCGTGCCCGACGCGGTGCTGGAGGGCGCCAATGAGATCGAGCTGATCGATCTTCCCCCGGACGAGCTGTTGCAGCGGCTGAAGGAAGGCAAGGTCTACCTTCCGCAGCAGGCGGAACGCGCGGCGCAGAATTTTTTTCGCAAGGGCAACCTGATCGCGTTGCGCGAACTGGCGCTGCGGCGCACGGCGGATCGTGTCGACGCGCAGATGCGCGACTACCGCGAGGACCACGCCATCCAGAACGTCTGGCAAGTGAAAGAGCGGATGCTGGTCTGCATCGGGCCGGGCAGCTATGCGGAAAACCTGGTGCGCTCAGCGTACCGCCTGGCGCAGTCGCTGAAGGCGGAATGGATCGTGGTGTATGTCGAGACGGCGAAGCTCCAGAAACTCTCCAGGGGCCAGCGCGATGCCATATTGCGCACGCTGAAACTGGCGGAGGAACTGGGCGCGGAGACAGTGACGCTGGGCGGGTACAAGCTGGCCGAAGAGGTGATTGGCTATGCCCACACCCGCAATGCAAGCCGCATCGTGCTGGGCAAGCCGACACGGACAGGATGGAAACGCTGGCTGTTCGGATCGCTGGTGGACACCATTGTCCGCCAAGCCAGCGACATAGACATACATGTGGTGGGCAAGGAATCCGATTTTCTTTCGCAGACGAAGGAAAACCCCTATTTCTCGCGTAGCCGCCTGTATCTCGGGCTGGCGGCCGAGGAGCAGCGACCGCTGTTCAAGTGGCGCGCAGGTTACCTGTGGGCGGTTGTTGCGACGGCGATTTGCACCGCCATCGCCTGGCTGATGCTGGACCATTTCGATCTGACCAACCTGATCATGGCTTACCTGCTCGGCGTGGTGGTGGTCGCCGCGCGTTACGGGCGCGGCCCGTCGGTGCTGAGTTCGTTTCTGAGCGTGATGCTGTTCGATTTCTGTTTCGTGCCGCCGCGCTTCAGCTTTGCCGTTTCGGATAGCCAATATCTGGTTACTTTCGCCGTGATGCTGCTGGTCGCGCTGGTGATCAGCAGCATGACGGCGAGCACCCGCCACCAGGCCAGGATAGCGGGTCTTCGCGAGCGCCGCATCGCCTCGCTGTACGCGATGAGCCGCGAACTGGCCGCGATGCGCGGCGAGGAAAATATCGTGCGCATCGCGGTCAAACATGTGGCGGAAGTGTTCGAGGTGCAGGCCGTGGTGTTGCTGCCCAATGAAGCGGGCCGCATCGTTTATCCCAGGGACGAGGGATCGGCGCAATCCTGCCACGGCAGCGACCTGAGCGTGGCGCAATGGGTGTATGACCACGGACAGATGGCGGGACAGGGCACGGACACCCTGCCGGGAGGCGAGCTGGTTTACCTGCCGCTGAAAGCTTCTTCCGGGATGACCGGCGTGCTGGCCCTGTTGCCGCTCAACCCGGCGCGGCTCGCACTGCCCGAACAGCAGCGCCTGCTGGAAACCTTTACCAGCCAGATCGCGCAGGCGCTGGAGCGGGTCAGGCTGGCGGCGGAAGCACAAAGCGCCCAGTTGAAAATGGAAACGGAACAGTTGCGCAACACCCTGCTCTCGGCGATCTCTCACGACTTGCGCACCCCGCTCGCGGCGATAGTCGGCGCATCCAGCAGTCTGGTCCAAGACGACGACAAGCTCGACGATCATGCACGCCATGAACTCGGTTTGACCATATATGACGAGGCGATACGTATGGCCGGACTGGCCAACAACCTGCTGGACATGGCGCGGCTTGAGGCAGGCGCTGTCGTGCTTAACCGGCAATGGCAGCCGCTGGAAGAGGTGGTCGGCGGTGCGTTGGCAGGACTGGCCGCGCGCCTGGACCATCATCCGGTAACCGTCAAGCTGCCGCACGACTTGCCTTTGGTCGAGATAGACAGCCTGTTGATCGAGCGGGTGTTTGCGAACCTGCTGGAAAACGCGGTGAAGTACACGCCGCCCGGCACCCCCATCGAAATTTCTGCCGCAACCGGATCGAACGAATTGGTGGTGACCGTTTCCGATCAGGGCGGGGGAATTCCGGCTGGCGAAGAAAAACGAATCTTCGAAAAATTCTATCGCGTCGCCAGCGAAGGCAATCAGGGCGGCGCGGGTCTGGGTCTGACCATCTGCCGCTCCATCGTGGAGGCGCACGGTGGACGGATATGGGCGGATAATCTGCCGACCGGTGGCGCAGCTTTCCATTTCACATTGCCATTGACCGAGTCGCCGTTGATCGAACACGAAGAAGCGGCCCAATGATGAGCAATTCTGCCACCATCATCATCATCGAGGACGAGGCCCAGATACGCCGCTTCCTGCGCACTACGCTGCATTCGGAAGGCTATAGGGTGATCGA
>DATKUQ010000637.1:0-2412 GCA_035530495.1 Burkholderiales bacterium | reverse complement strand
CAGGCTGGGCGACGATCAATACGCACAGGCGCGCGGCGAACTCGAAAACCGGCTGCTCGAAGAGGTGCCCGACGCCGGCGCGTCCGTACCGGCGCCGGCGCAGCGGCGTCATCGCGCGGCGGCCGTCGCGGCGGTTATTGTGGTGCCGCTACTTGCGGTCTTCCTGTACCTTGCGCTGGGCAACCCGGCCGCGCTCGGTCCGCGGCAGTCCGACGGTGCGCATGGCCTTGGCCAGCAGCAGATGGACGCGATGATCGCGCGCCTCTCCGCGCGCCTGGAAAAGAATCCGCAAGACGCCGAGGGCTGGGTCCTGCTGGCACGCGCGCAAGCCGTTCTGGGCCGATTCGATGAGGCGAGTGCAGCCTACGCCAAGTCGGTGGCGCTACTCCCCGATAATGCGCAACTGCTCGCCGATTACGCCGACGCGCTCGCGATGGCCCGGGGCCGACGCTTGGAGGGCGAGCCGGAAATGCTGGTCGAGCGCGCGCTGCGCGCCGATCCGAACAACGCGAAAGCGCTGGCGCTGGCCGGGACCATCGCGTTCGACAAGAAGGATTTCGGCTTGGCCGTGAAAGACTGGGTGCGGCTGCGGGACTTGATCCCCTCAGGCTCAGAATTCGCGAAATCGATCCAGCGAAGCATCGACGAGGCCAAGAGCCTATCGCTTGCGCGCGGTGACACACGCCGGGCCGTCGTTGCACCGGCTAGTTCCCGAGCTGCTGCGCGCAAATGATTCTTGTCGGCGTAGCGATGATGGCATGAGCTTACCGTGACAAACGGCCATAGGCGCTATGCGATTGGGCTTGCACCGGCAATGGCGGACGCCCTCTATCGTCTGACCAATCCGACAAATTCTTTCAACGGGAGAACGACATGAGTAAGTCCGCAACAATGAAATCAGGCGCTTCGGTGAGGAAAGCGGCAAGGCCTTCAGCGGTCAAATCGCGATTTGGCCGGAAGACGAAAATCATCCTGGGCGCCGGCGCGGTCGTTCTGGTGATTGGTGGCCTGATCGTCGCCGCCAGGCCGGGGCCGATTGCGAAAACGCCGACCGCGGTCGAGCTGGTGAGATCCGGTCCTGGCAATTCCGCAGGCCCGTTGACCGCGGCGCAAACGAAATTCAGCTTTGGCCCGATCTCGATGGCGCGCGGAAAAGTGATGCACAGCTACCCGATCACAAATGTAGGTACCGAGCCGATACTCATCCGCAAGATATACACCTCATGCATGTGCACCACTGCTGCGCTGGTGAAGAACGGAAAAACGTCCGAAGCGTATGGGATGCCCGGCCATACGCCCATACCCACCATAAACGTGCCGATCAATCCGAAGGAACAGGCCTTTGTTCAAGTGGTGTTTGATCCAGCCGCTCACGGGCCCGCAGGAGTCGGCCCGATAGAAAGAGTCGTGACCATAGAAAACAGTGCGGGACAACCCTTGGAACTCGAGTTTTCAGCGCTCGTTTCCCCGTAATTCCCATGACCAAGAAGCTCTCTTTTCTAGTCGCCGGCACGCTGCTGCTGTTCGGGCTGGTGTTTCTGTTCCGGCTCGAGAACATCGGCACCACCGCGCTGTGGAATCTGAGCGACGGCGGAACATGGCTGCTGCCGCTCATCGGCGTGGCAGCGCTCATCGACAGCATCAATCCGTGCGCGTTTTCGATTCTCCTGCTGACCATCGCGTTCCTGCTGAGCATCGGCAAGCTTAGGTCGGGTGTCTTGGCCATAGGAAGTGCCTACATCCTGGGTATTTTCGTCGTCTATCTGGTGATCGGCCTGGGCCTGCTGCAAACGCTGCATCTTTTCGATACGCCGCACTTCATGGCCAAGGTCGGAGCCTCGCTTCTCGTTGTGCTCGGATTGATCAACATAACCAAGGAGTTTTATCCCACCTTCCCCTTGAAACTCGCCATTCCCCAGGCTGCGCACCAGAAAATCGCGGTGCTGATGGAAAAAGCGTCCGTGCCCACTGCGGTGGTGCTCGGCGGGCTCGTTGGTTTGTGTGAGTTTCCCTGCACCGGCGGACCGTATCTGATGGTGCTCGGTCTGCTGCACGATCACGCAACCTATTACACCGGGGCTGCGTACCTGGTCATGTACAACCTCCTCTTTATCCTGCCGCTGGTTCTGATCCTGCTTATTGCGAGCGATCGCACTTTGCTCAGTAAGGTGCAGGCGTGGCAGCAAGGCGAGAGAAAGGTGATGCGCTGGGGCGGCGGCTTGGCCATGGTCGCACTCGGTATGGTCATCTTCGCGATTTAGCCCCCGTGAGCGCAATCCTTGCAGCCACAGCCTCGATTCTCGCCATTGCCGGCGTGGCGTGGGCGGCAAAGCGGTTGCTGCGCGTCCCGCTTTGCCCCATCTGCCTTGGTGTCGGGGGCACTTGGCTGTGGATGGTGGTCGCGCGCGAACT
>DATKUQ010000636.1:0-4124 GCA_035530495.1 Burkholderiales bacterium | reverse complement strand
CGCTCCTCTACCGCGAAGCTCAGTCCGACATTCGTCTTGTTGCCACCCGGGAATAGATTGAAGTTCTGATACGGGCGATGCGTTATGACCGGGGCGAAATACGTAACGCGCTTGACGAATGGCCGATAGATGGATGGCACGATCCGATCAGCTTGAAATTCAAGCTGCGTGCCACGACGCAGATGTGCCTCAAGCTCACTCGTCCACTTGATCGATCGATCCACGAACTCCGCTGTTTTCTTGGGTTGCCCTTCCTTGGACCAGCGCGTTTGTTCACTTTGATAGGCCGCGATGAATTGGCGGATTTTTGCGGACAACGACTGTTTGTCATCGTCGTATGCCCAGTCGTCACGATTGGTCACAATCCCGAGGGAATAAAGCTTGCAAATCGCCCTTTCCCGCGAAGGCTGGTTCGCGAGCTTTGCATCCTTGTCAATAAGCGGAATGAGCGAGTCGAAATCACTCTCGACGACATTGAGCCAGTTATGATCCTTGTCAGGGCGAATTTCGACGAATGCTCTATCTGGAAGAGCTTTGGACACAAGAAACTCGCGCTTCTCATCGGCTTTCGCATAGTCCCGCACCGCTTCATAGAAGATTCGACAGCCATGCGCGCCCTTTTTCCTTGCGCAGAACCAGATTGCGACCCCGACGCGGATTTTATCTTCGAAAATGTTTCCGCCCTCCCGCCGCCGGCGCTCCCCGCTGGTTCGGGCATTTCCCTTCAAATCTATGATTCGAATTTCGTTGAAATCTAAAGCCAGCATTTTGCGGAATCCGTCAAATGTGCGGCTATCGACAAACGACGAGTTACTGACGAAGGCGATGATTCCATTCTCCGCGACCCGGTCGCTCGCCCAGCGAAAGAACCTTGCGTACATGTCATAGAGCTTGGTCTTCTGCGCCGTGCTCTCGGCGATGTACGTGTCCTTGATGCGCCGGTCGATCTCCGGATATTCGCGGTTCTTGTTGTTGTCGTTCTCGTTCGCCTGGTTGGCGTTGTACGGCGGGTTGCCGATGATGACGCTGATCTTGCGGCTGTTCTGGCGCTTGATGCGCGCGAGGTTCTGCTCGCTCACGCTGCCGAACAGGTCGGCCGTGGTGCCGTGCGCTGCGGTGTGCAGGCCGACGTTGTCCAGGGTGTCGACGAAGCACAGGTTCGGGTATTCGAGGTAGTCGCCGGTGATCGCGGCGTAGGTGGCCTCGATGTTCAGGTTGGCGACGTAGTAGGGCAGGATCGCGACCTCGTTCGCGTGCAGCTCCTCCAGGTATTTGTGCTTCAGCTTCGGCTTCTGCCCGCGGAAGTGCTCCAGCAGCTCGCAGATGAAGGTGCCGGTGCCGGCCGCGGGGTCGAGGATTTCGACGTCCTTGTCGATCAGGTTGCGGCCGAAGTGCTTCTCGCACAGCCAGTCGGCGGACTCGACCATGAAGCGCACGATCTCGTTCGGCGTGTACACCACGCCCAGCCGGTCGGCCGCCTTGACGTTGTAGACCTTGTAGAAGTTCTCGTAGATGACCTTGAGGAAGGCCTGCTTTTCGTGATGGCTGCCGATCTGCGCTGCGGCGGCGCGGATCGCGGCGTAATAGGAGCCGAGGCCGCGCAGGGTGCGCTTTTTCAGGTCGCCGGTGAAAAACGTCTCCTCGAGCGCGTAGAGTTCCTTCGCCACGTTGTTGTTGTGGTGGAAATCGTCCTCGCCGAACACCTTGGAAAAAATCTCCTCGGTGAGCACGTGCTGGATCAGCATTTCGCGCACGTCGGCGTCGGTGAGGCTCTGGTTGATCGCTTCCTGCGCGTGGGCGAGGAACTTTTGCGACGCCTGGCGGAAGGCGGCGTTCTCGGCATAGGCGCGCGCGATCATGTCGCGCAGCGATTCGAGCACGGCCGGCAGGTCGGCCTTGAACTGTTCCACTGCGTGGCGGAATTCGGCGATCTCCGCGCGCTCGTAGGCGAAGAACAGGACCAGGAGCTTTTCCAGCGCGGTTACGTCGTCCACGCCGCAGCGCATCACCTCCTGCCGGTTCTGGATCAGGACCGCCTCGGTCGAGTCCTCGAAAATGATGTTGTCCTGCGGATAGCCGCGGCGGAACTTGTATTCGATCTCGGCGTCGAGGTCGTCCTTCTCGTCTTTCGCTTCCCAGTAACCGAAAGGCATGCGCAGCTCGTAGAGCAGCGCCCCGTCGACGTAGCGCCGGTCCCTGGTCTTGTTCTCGATCTCGTATTCCGGCACGAAGATGAGATCGTGCGAGCGCGCCCAGCCTTTCAATAGGTCCTTGAACGCTTCTCGCACCACAGATTCGCGGTGGGTGCCGGAGACCTTGCGCAGGTCCTGCAACTGGTTGAGGTACTGCTGGATCAGGATCTGGCTCATCGCGGGCAGGATATCAAGGTATCGGGGCTCAGGCGAATTTCGATGAACGGGTCCGGGCCAGGAGCATGATTACGTTCTGGTGTAGCCAGCCTCCCGCTGGCTGCGCAGGGCGAGTACGAATACCGTGTCGAGTTCGGCGATGTAGCGATACAGGGCGACATAGCCATGCGAGCGCCGTCCGATCACCAGTTCTCGCTTGTCTGCATGAGCCGGGCGCCCGATATGCGGGTTTCGCTCCAGCACTGCAATCGCCTCGATGATTTCCCGAATACGCGCAGGCACAGCGGCAACATCGTGATCGGCAAGGTGATCCAGGATGCGATCGATATCCTCCCCGACCTCGGGGGCCAATTCGATTCGCGACATGCTCAGCGGGCCAGTTTCCGGGCGAGTAGGCGCTTCGCGGTTTGGCCAGCGAGACGGTGTTCGAGGTAGCGGCGCATTTCGCTCCAGGCGATCGTCTTTCCCGAGGCGATGATTTGGGCGTAGCGCTTCTCGGCGACGTCATTGAAATCCGCGCGGCGTTCCTCCTGGTCGGCTTTCTCCGCGATCGCTTCCAGGATGAAGCTGTGCGCAGTGGTACCCGCGCGTTCGGCGGCCGCCGCGACGCGCGCTTTTAGGTCTTCGGGCAGGCGGATTGTGGTAGTGGGCATGGCGAGCTCCAGGAGCGCATTGGGATTGCATTGTAGCACAGCGGTGCTACAAATTTTAAGGCGCGTCGGTGAACCGGCGTGGGACCATTCAGACGCCGCCGGTCAAGATCAGGTGATTTTCCTGGCGGAGCAGCATACCCTGTTTCTCCAGCGCGGCTACCGCCCGGTACAAAGCCTCGTGGCTTACGCCCAGTTCGGCGGCCATGGACTTCAATCCGCTGCCCAGCGGCAGGCGGCCTGCGTCGCCCTCGGTTTCGATCAGGTGCAGCAGGCGTTCCTTGACGCCTCGCAGCGACAGTCGTTCGCACTGCGCGCGCAGGCGCTTTACCTCCTGGTTCAGCATTGAAACCCAGCGGCGCGCGAATGCGGAATCCGCAGCCAGCGCCTGCCTGATCGAAACGATGGGCATCGCAACCACCTCGCCGGACGCCGTTACGACCGCGTCGCAGTGATAGCGCGCGGACTCCAGGCTCGCCTCGCCGATAAAGCCGCGCCGCGCTCTTTGCAGTACGACGCTTTCGCCCTGCCGCCCGACGCGCTGCAGCACGACCTCGCCACGCGTCAGATACAGCATGCGCGCCGGCTTCTTCCCCTGTCGAAACAGGACATCGCCCCGGGTGCAGGGCGAAAAGGCGCACAGCGTCTGGACTTCCACGGGTAGCAGCTTGCGCAAAGTCTCCGGCAGGCGGCTGTCGATTGGGTCCGGCATATGATCGAAATCATACAGGACTGGCGCTTGCGCGGCTACACTGCCAGCGATAAATAGTCCGGACGAGGTGCACGCATGAGTAAGGTTTTGCAGTTTGGCGATCAAATGCCGCAGTACGCGGTACCGGTTCTGAACGAGCGCGAAGCGCGCGCGGGAGCCGGTATCCTGTTCCTGATCGCCATCGTGGCGTTCATGAACGCCTGGTTTTTCGGCGATTTTGCGCCGATCAAGCTTGTCGTGGTCGGGTTCTTCTTCGAATTCCTGATTCGCGTGTTCGTAAACCCAAAATACGCGCCGAGTCTGGTGCTCGGGCGCATCGCCGTGCGCAGGCAGCAGCCGGAGTACGTCGGCGCTCCGCAGAAGCGCTTCGCCTGGCTCATCGGCTTCGTGCTG
>DATKUQ010000635.1:0-6645 GCA_035530495.1 Burkholderiales bacterium | reverse complement strand
CGGCGATTTGCGCTCGGCCTGGAGTCTTTCCACCAGCATGCCGGCGGCGATCCCCGCAGCGGCCGCCACCAGCAGGCCCAGGCGCAGCGGCAGCGACCATGCGAGCACGGCGGTAAAGCCCGCGGCGCAGGCAGCGGCGGCAATGGCGCGGTCGCGGATGGTGGGCGCAACGATGCCGAGGAAGGTCAGGACGATGGTGAATTCCAGGTGCCAGCCCGGCGGAATGCGCTCGCCCAGCAGCACGCCGGCGAGCGTGCCGATCTGCCAGCTGATCCAGATCGAGACGCAGCAGCCGACGTAGTACCAGACCTTGTCCGCCGCACCCAGGGGGCGCTCGTAGCCGCGCAACGCCATGGCATAGCCATTGTCCGTGAGCAGATACGAGAGCAGAGGCCGCCAGCGCGGTCCGGCCGCCGTGAGGTGCTGCGCGATCGACAGGCTGTAGATGGAAAAGCGCAGATTGATCACCAGCGCCGCGAGAATGGCGATTGCGACCGGGGAGCCCGAGGCGAGAAGCTGCAAGGCGGCCAGCTGCGAACTGCCGGCGTAGACCAGCACCGACATCAGCATCGCCAGGTAATTCGGCATGCCGGCGGCGACCATGGCCACGCCGCTGATGGCGCCGAAGGCCAGCACCCCGGGCAGTACCGGCAGGCAGGATTTGAACCCGGCGAGAAATTGAGGCTGCAGCTGCAAGGCGTGGCTTGATCTGGGAAAGGCGCTGGCGATATTCTAACGTGGCGGCGGCTTGTCTCTTGAAAATCCCGGACGCCGCCCGCACCTAAACAGACAATCACAACTATTTCCGGAGTATCCATGTCCGCCACCGCCACCAAGGAAACGCTGGGCTTCCAGGCCGAAGTCAA
Organism: Burkholderiales bacterium; assembly: GCA_035530495.1. GTDB lineage: Bacteria > Pseudomonadota > Gammaproteobacteria > Burkholderiales > SG8-39 > 2-12-FULL-64-23. The sequence continues at coordinate 5,779 of DATKUQ010000635.1, read as the reverse complement.
GCAGTTGCTGCATCTGATGATCCACTCCTTGTACAGCAACAAGGAGATTTTCCTGCGCGAATTGATTTCGAACGCTTCCGACGCCGCCGACAAGCTGCGTTTCGAGGCGCTGTCGGACGCTTCGCTCTACGGCGCCGACGCGGACCTGCGCATACGCGTGAGTTTCGACAAGGCGGCGCGCACCCTTACGGTGTCCGACAACGGCGTCGGCATGTCGCGCGACGAGGTCGTCGCCAACATCGGCACCATCGCCAAGTCGGGCACTCGCGAGTTTTTCCAGGCACTCACCGGCGACCAGGCCAAGGATGCCCACCTGATCGGCCAGTTCGGCGTCGGTTTTTACTCCTCCTTCATCGTCGCCGACCGCGTGACCCTGGTGACGCGGCGCGCGGGCCTCGCCGCGGGCGAGGCGGTGCGCTGGGAATCCGACGGCGGCGGCGAGTACAGCCTGGAAGGGGTGGAGAAACCCGAGCGCGGCACCGAGGTGACGCTGCACCTGCGCGAGGGTGAGGACGAATTGCTCGACGATATGCGCCTGCGCGCGCTGATCCGCAAATATTCCGACCATATCGCGATCCCGATCCGCATGGAAAAGAGCGTCTGGGACGAGGACAAGAAAGAACAAAAGCTCACCGGCGAGGACGAAACGGTCAATCAGGCGAGCGCGCTGTGGGCGCGTCCCAAGGCCGAGATCAGCGAGGAGCAGTATCAGGAGTTCTACAAACACGTCGCGCACGATTTCGAGACGCCGCTCGCCTGGACGCATAACCGCGTCGAGGGCCGGCACGAGTACACCCAGCTGCTGTATCTGCCTGCGCACGCACCCTTCGACCTGTGGGACCGCCAGCATCGCCACGGCGTCAAGCTGTACGTGCGCCGGGTGTTCATCATGGATGACGCCGAGCAGCTGCTGCCGGCCTACCTGCGCTTCGTGCGCGGGGTGGTCGATACCAGCGACCTGCCGCTCAACGTGTCGCGCGAAATTCTGCAGCAAAGCAAGGACATCGAGGCGATCCGCTCCGGCTGCACCAAGCGCGTGCTGGCGCTGCTCGAAGACCTGGCGCAGAACCAGAAGGACAAATACGCGGGGTTCTGGAAGGAATTCGGCCTGGTGCTGAAGGAGGGTGTGGGCGAGGACCATGCCAACCGCGAAAAGATCGCCGCGCTGCTGCGCTTTGCGAGCACGCATAACGACAGCGAGGAACAGAGCGTGTCCCTCGCCGACTACGTGGCGCGTATGAAGCCGGACCAGGAAAAGATCTATTACGTCACTGCCGAATCCTTCCTCGCGGCGAAGAACAGCCCGCATCTGGAAGTGTTCCGCAAGAAGGGCATAGAAGTGCTGCTGCTGGCGGAACGCGTGGACGAATGGCTGGTGTCGAACCTGACTGAATTCGAAGGCAAGCCGCTGGCCTCGGTGGCGAGGGGCGACCTCGACCTGGGCAAGCTCGAGGACGAGGCGGAGAAAAAAGAGCAGGAAAAGCAGGCCGGCGAATACAAGGAGCTGACCGAAAAAATCAAGGGCGCGCTCACCGAGCAGGTCAAGGAAGTGCGCGTGACGCTACGCTTGACGTCGTCGCCCGCCTGCCTGGTGTCGGACCAGTACGACATGGGCGGCAATCTGGCGCGCATACTCAAGGCGGCGGGGCAGAAGGTGCCCGAGTCCAAGCCGATCATGGAGATCAACCCGGGCCATCCGCTGGTGCAGCGGCTTAAATACGAGGAAACCCATTTCGCCGACTGGAGCCAAGTGCTGTTCGACCAGGCTTTGCTCGCCGAAGGCGGGCAGCTGGAGGATCCGGCCGGATTCGTCAAGCGCCTGAACGAGCTGATGCTGGCGCTCTCGGGCAACGCTTCCAAGATCTGGACGCCGGGAAGCTAAGAGCCCATTTCATAATCAACTGTCATTCCGAGGCCGTCCCCCAAGCGGACTTTCCCGTCGAGCGGGATCGAGACCTTCTGGGCGAAGGCCGAGGAATCTGCTTCATGTTTGATTCAACAGCAGATTCCTCGCTGCGCTCGGAATGACAATTCTTGGCGCTGTAATTCTGAAATCGCAGTCCTGCTGTTACATCTGCTTCAGCATGGTCTCGGCGTCGGAGACCTCGAATTTGCCTGGCCCCTCGACGTTGAGCTGCTTGACCATGCCGTCGTCCACCAGCATCGAATAGCGGTTCGAGCGCACGCCCATATTGCGCGCGGTCAGATCGAGTTCCAGGCCGAGCGCCTTGGTCCAAAAGGCGCTGCCGTCGGCCAGCATGCGTACCTTGTTGCCGGCCTTTTGCGTGCGACCCCAGGCACCCATGACGAACGCATCATTGGTAGCCACGCACCAGATTTCGTCCACGCCCTTGGCCTTCAATTTGTCGTAGTTGGCGACATAGCTCGGCACGTGTTTTGCCGAGCAGGTCGGGGTGTAGGCGCCGGGCAGGGCAAAGATGGCGATCTTCTTGCCCTTGGTCGCTTCTGTAACGCTGATGTCTTTTGGATTCAAGGGACATCCGGCGGCTTCGTCGAATTCGGTGGCTTCGCTCAACTTGCCGTCGGGCAGACGGTCTCCGACTTTGATCATTGCGTGCTCCTGTCAGTGATGGCTGCGCCGCGGTGCTTACTCCTGTCGGCGCAAAATGCGATTAGCTGCGGGTAATCGCCGGTAACTGCCGCGCGAAACACCGCAGCATGGAGGGGAAATGCTAGCACAATCGGCAGCCCCGATACCCGCGACGCTAACAAGTGTAATTTGAACCCCTCGGGCATTGCCGCTATAGTGCAAGCCATGCAATCCGCCGCCGAAGTCGCCGTCGACCGAAAACTGAGCCTCGTCGAGGTGCTGAACGATCTTGTCGGGGACGGCATCGTCGGGCGCGCCGAGGCGGACAAGCTGGTCGCGGACCGGCGCATGCAGCGCGCCGATCATCACCCGCTCGCGGTGATCGCCGACCAGAAATGGAAGTCCTTGCTGCCGCCGAACAAGCTGCTGCACCTCGAACTGCTCGCCGAGTGGCTGGCGGCCAAGGTGGGCCTCGGCTATTTTCACATCGACCCGCTGAAAATCAACTTCTCCGCGGTCACGGACATCATGTCCAACGCTTACGCGCAGCGCTTCAAGATCCTGCCGGTGGAGGTGAACACCAAGGAGGCGGTGATCGCCACTTGCGAGCCCTACATCAGGGAATGGGAACGCGAGCTCAAGCCCATCCTGCGCCTGGATATCCGCCGCGTGATTGCCAATCCGCTCGATATCGCGCGCTACCAGGTCGAGTTTTACAACCTGGCGAAGTCGGTCAAGGGCGCGGCGGAGAAAGGCGACCAGCGCAGCAGCATCGGCAATTTCGAGCAGCTGGTGGAGATGGGCAACACCAACCGCCAATACGATGCCAACGACCAGCATATCGTGCACGTGGTCGACTGGCTGTGGCAGTACGCGTTCGACCAGCGCGCAAGCGATATCCACATGGAGCCGCGCCGCGACGTGGGCTATGTGCGCTTTCGCATAGATGGCGTGCTGCATCAGGTGTATCAGATTCCGGCGGCGGTGATGTCCGCGATGACCAGCCGCATCAAGATCCTCGGCCGCATGGACGTGGTGGAGAAGCGCCGGCCGCAGGACGGGCGCATCAAGACGCGCACCGCCGACGGGCAGGAAATCGAGCTGCGCCTGTCGACCCTGCCGACGGCTTTCGGTGAGAAACTGGTGATGCGGGTGTTCGACCCGGAGGTGCTGGTCAAGGATTTCGCCGAACTAGGTTTCTCCGACGAGGACCAGACGCGCTGGAGCCAGATGACCGCGGCGCCGCACGGCATCATCCTGGTCACCGGGCCCACCGGCTCGGGCAAGACCACCACGCTGTACTCGACGCTGAAGACCCTGGCCACCGAGGAGGTCAACGTCTGCACCATCGAAGACCCGATCGAAATGGTCGAGCCGGCATTCAACCAGATGCAGGTCACGCGCGGCATCGACCTCGGCTTTGCGGACGGCGTACGCGCGCTGATGCGCCAGGACCCGGACATCATCATGGTGGGCGAGATCCGCGACCTCGAGACCGCGGATATGGCGATCCAGGCCGCGCTTACCGGCCACCTGGTGCTCTCGACCCTGCACACCAACGATTCGGTGGCGGCGATCACGCGGCTGCTGGACCTGGGCGTGCCCTCTTATCTGCTCAATTCCACCATCCTCGGCGTGATGGCGCAGCGCCTGGTGCGAACGCTGTGCCCGCATTGCAAGAAGAAAGTGCCATACGACGATTCCCGCGCCGATGATCTCACCTGGGAAGAATTCGTCGCGCCGTGGAAGGCGAAGCGCCCGGCGCACATTTATCGGTCGGCCGGTTGCCTCGAATGCCGCAATACCGGCTACATCGGGCGCATCGGCATCTACGAAATCCTGCTGATGTCGCCGGCGATGCGGCGTCTGATCGACGCCAAGGCGGAACTCGCGGCGATGCGCGAACTGGCCTACAAGGAAGGGATGAAGCCGCTGCGCATCAGCGCCGCAATGAAAGTGGCGGCTGGTCTCACCACCATCGAGGAAGCAATCAAGATCGCCCCGCCGCCCCAGCGCGACAAGGATTAGCCGGGAGCGATGGATTGCGCGACTTGACGGTGTTTCCGGCGATGCTGTGGACCTGCGGCGGCCGAACGGTGTTCACAATTGGGGCGCGCCAGTTTCCTCGTTCGGACGCGTCGGCCTCGTCATGATTCTTTTTGGAATTGGCGGCGCGGTCGGCGTCGGATTCGGCCTGCAGAACATCTTCAGCAATTTTGTTTCCGGTGCTATCCTGATTATTTGGGCAATCGAGACGGAAATGCGCAAGCGGGACGTCGAAATTCCCTTCCCGCAGCGCGATCTGCCCCTGCGCAGCGGAACGTTGCATGTGGCGATCGACCGCATGCCGGAGTGCTGACGCTCAAGAGGGTGTCCCAGCCATGAGCAAGACCGATTCCACCGACGCAGACAAGGCCATCGATCTGGATTTTACCGGCGTATTCAGGCTGGCCGATCTCAAGCCGGAACCGCCGCCGCCGCCGCCGCGGCGCATTCCGCCGGACATACTGATCGGCGTGAGGGATCTGGCGGAGGGCAACTATTTCGTCAACGTGACCCGGCCGCGTCCGGCGCGCACCGTCGATCCCAAGAAGACCACGATCCTGATCGTGGAAGACGACCTTCCTACGCTGAACATGCTCGATTTGCTGCTGTCGCGCGTGGCAGGTTACCAGACGCGCAGGGCGAGAGACGTACAAACCTTCGTCCAGGCCATGCAGAAGACGCCGCGTGCGGATGCGGTAATACTCGATGTCGGCTTGCCCGGTAATGTGAGCGGGTTCAAGATTCTTGCGAAGATTCGTACCCATCCGGCAATCCGCGAACTTCCGGTGATCCTGTTCAGCGGCCACACGGCCCCAGAGTACCTGCTGCAAGGCCTCTCGCTCGGGGCCGACGCTTATCTGTCCAAGCCGGCGAAGTCTCAAGCCATTTTCGAGGCGTTGAAGATCGTACTTGGTGGCTGAGGCGGTCCGCCGGGCGGCTGCTGATCTGCCTGCTCAGGCGGCGCGTCTAGGTTTGCCACGGGGGGATTGATTCTCCTCCCGGTTTCGGCGTGCCGGAGGCTTGCGTGGCCGCCTGATGTACGGGTAATCTTGCGCCAGCCAAGCTACAAGCTAGCCACCCAAATCATTCCGACCATTCGCAACGGAGAGCAAGCCACATGCTGTTGACCCTGGTCATTTTTTATTTGTTGGTTACCATCGTCATCGGCCTGTGGGCCGCCAA
>DATKUQ010000634.1:0-4171 GCA_035530495.1 Burkholderiales bacterium | reverse complement strand
ATGTGCAGCTCTTCTCCATTGCGGCGGAGGGATTTGCCCCGAGGCAGCTTCAGATAGGGCTCGGATTCGGCAGCGCTGAGCCCATAGGTAAAGCTCATCGGGCTTCCGCTGTAGCTACCGGTGCCTTGGCCGCTAAATATGCTCAAGCGCTGAAAATGAAACGTCGCGCTGTCGCCATCGTTACAGCGCAACTGACCCGCTCCACCCAGCAGGGCGGTGGAAGTGAATGCTCCAACGCAGGTGACAGCGGGGTCGAGCTGCGAATGGATGGCGAGTGTTCCCGCCCCGCTCAGATGGCCTTCGGCTGCGCCCACATAGAGGTCTGCGCCGAGTATCGCAATCACTGGGCGCGTGGCGGAAAACAGTCCCGCGTCGGCCAGATTGGTCCATCCGGAAAACCCGATGGCCAGTGCGATACTGGCGACCCATTGTTTTCGCATCGAATCCGCCTCCGTTCGCGGGATCGTTCGACACCGGCCAATTCCGGTTCTCAAGAACGAACTGCCATCACGCCGATTATCCCCACCCGGCGCAACAAGCGCTGTGCGCTGACACACATAGTGCGATGGCTAAAAACCGTTTCCAAAATGGCATGTCATTCCGAGGCCGCAGGCCGAGGAATCTGCTTTGGGTTTGATTCAACAGCAGATTCCTCGCTTCGCTCGGAATGACAATGATAAAGACGTTCATTTTGGAACCGGTTCTAAGTGTTTGCCCGTAACATATTGAACGACTAAACTGCCAACCAGATTGGTACCGAAACGTCGAACGGGTCAGCGGCGCAGTTGCGCGATTTGCGTGCATAACTTCCGCACTGGGCCGGCTCACGAACTCAAACGCAATGTCAACAATGCTCACGATTGCGGCCCTCACCCTGAAGAAGACCATCACGCTGTTTGCGCTGGTGGGTCCCGTTTCCATGATCCCGATTTTTCTTGCCGCGGCGCGAGAGTTGGATCCGAAGGGGAAAGTCCGCTTCGCCCGCACTATCGCAATCAGCGTAACGGTGGCTTTGCTTGTCGCCACGTTTCTGGGAATGCCGCTGCTCGGCTTGCTGGGCGTATCGCTCGGCGCGATGCAGGTCGGGGGCGGCATCATCGTTTTGCTGCTGGCGATCGCGATGGTGCTGGGAAAGGAGTCGAGCTTCAAGGGATCGCCGGCCGTGGCCACGGCAACGCGCCCGCAGGAAGCAGAGGTGATCCCCTTGGCGGTTCCCTTGCTGGCCGGCCCGGCGGCGTTCAGCTATGTCATGGGCACCAGTGCCTGGCATAGCTATCTCGATCTGATCGGCGTCGTCGTGCCCATCCTCATCGTCGGAATCTCGTGCTGGATCACCTTTCGCATGGCCTGCCAGCCCCGCAGGACGATCCGGCAATCGACGCTCGATCTGGTCGAGCGTGTCGCAGGATTCATACTTGCCGCGATGGCCGTGGAAATGATGGCGACAGGCTTGCGCAGCCTGTTCCCTATCCTCACTCCGGGCTGAAGTCCGCAGGGCCGACCAAGGAAATGCGGCATTTCTCGAGACGCCTTTAGCGGCTGCCATTCGCGCAAGGGGGGCGAAAGCCGATAGAATTCGCATTGCTTCTGTGCGCCAGAGCACAGAACACGCCGGTTTTGACCGTTATCCTGTGCCTGTGTTCGGCAAGCAATCGTGCCTGTCGCGCGATTCGCGTGAAATGCGTTCGCCCTTGTGCGCATCGCCCGAATGGCCGCCGCGAGCGCGGCAAACCGAAGCGCGAAGGCGAAGGGCAAACGGCCCGCAACCGCAAAGGAGATTCATGTACAAGATCGAGACACAGGAAGAAAACGGACTATGGCACGACGTCCGCGGACCCGATGGCGAAATCCTGACTTTTACGACCGAGTCCGAAGCGCGCGCCCGGCTCGAAGCGCTGTATCCAGTACTCGTGAAAATGGAGAAATACGCGGGAGGCAAACGCACGCGCGTCATCGCCATTTGGACCGAGAAACAAGACGAAGATTGGAAGACCTAGATCGGGAACCATCGTCCGTTTGGGGCACGGGCCTTATTTGCCCACCGAGGCGCCGCGAATCAGCGCCTTGCTCCGAACTCCTGGGTCCAGTACACGCCCATCTCGCTCCCGCGCTCGACCGAGAAGGCGACGCCCATGTCGGTAAAAGCCGGATTCATCAGGTTGGCGCAGTGCGCCGGGCTCTTGATCCAGTCTGCCACCGCATCGACGGCTTTCATTTGACCGGCTGCGATGTTTTCGGCGGTGCTGCGGTATTTGTAGCCCGCGCGCTCGACGCGTTGCGCCGGATCGGAACCGTCGTGGCCGCTGTGGCTGAAGTAGTTGTTATGCGCCATGTCCTCGGCATGCTGTCGCGAGGCCTTGGCAAGCGCATCGTTCCAGCGCAGCGGCGGCGCCGCATCGAACGGCCTGTTGCCGCAGTAGCGCGCCGTGGCGCGAGCCTGGTTGACGAGCGTGAGCACGCGTTGTCCTGCAGCATCCTCGGACAAGCCCACCGACGCCGCAAAGGGCGTCGCCATCACGATCCAGATCTGGCGCGCGTCCTGGTAAATGCCTACCTCCGTCATCGCGGCATTCTGCAGCTGCCGGCAGTAGCCGCGGCTCGCCAGTATGCCCGCAGCGTGCGCGCCGGCTCCGTCGCCGCTGACGTTAATGGCGGTGGAGCGCGTCGCTCTGTATCCTGCCGCCGCCAGGCTTTGCCGCAGTTTTTCTCCATGCGCAAGGCCTGCGGCGACGCGCTCGAGCGCCGATCGTCGCACCAGCGGCGGCAGTCGTTCCGTCCCGGAGGCAGCGCTTGCGCATGGTCCAGCCTCGGAACGCAGCCCGTTGATGGCGTCGTAGAGCCCGTTCGCGGCGGCGCTGCTGCAAACCAGCATCAGCAGAAGGGCGGCTTTCACGATTATTTTCTGCATGTTGTTTCCCCTGCTGAACCGATTGCTATCGGTCGACCGGCTGCAGCTCTTCTCCATTATCCGTATTCGGCCAGGACGCGCTGTGCGTTGGCGTACATAGTCCGACAACTAACTGTTTGCCCATCGCATATTGAACGGCTAAACTCTCAATCAGAGTACTACTGAAACGTCGAACAGCTCAGAGGCGCAGCTAAGCGATTTGCGTGCACAACTTCCGCACCATGCAGGCTCACGAACTCAAACGCCAGGTCAATAATGCTCGCGATTGCGGCTCTCACTCTGAAGAAGGCCATCACGCTGTTCGTGCTGGCGGGTCCTGTGGGCGGTTCCCTTGCTGGCCGGCCCGGCGGCGTTCAGCTGTGTCATGGGCACCAGTGCCGGGCATAGCTACGTCGATCTGATTGGCGTCGTCGTGCCCATCCTCATCGTGCAAATAATGATGACAGGCTCGCGCGGCCTGTTCCCCATCCTCACTCCGGGCTGAAGTCCGCAGGGCCAGCAAAACCAGGCGACGGCGACTATGCCAAATTGGACGATTCCGTTGGAGGGTGCTCGGTGGCCCCGCGTGTTTGGCGCGATGTGGTCCGTAGCCGGTAAAGCGAAGAAACGCGTATGGGGTAATTGGCGGGCGCTGGAGCGGAAATGGGCTTCTCCGGTCTCGGTCAGGTGTGCGGCATTCGCCTTCGTGCTCGCATGTGCAACTGCCCATGCAGATGTCAAAGACGGCATCGCCGCATACCGTCGGTATGATTACGCCGCTGCGTTGAGCGAGTTCCAAGAGGCGGGCAGACATGACGACATGCATGCGCTCAACTATCTGGGCATCATGTATGCGGAGGGCCTTGGGACGCCGCGCGACTATGAGACTGCGGCCGAATACTTTTACAAGGCGTCGGTTCTGGGCTATCCCGAGGCCATGGCCAATATGGGGCGCATGCACGAGCTCGGTCTGGGAGTCAAGCGCGATTACCAGACCGCGATTTCAGAATACCGCGCCGCCGCGAAAGCCGGATTTAAGCCGGCGATCATGCGTATGGTTGAAATCTTCGAAAAAGGCGAGTTGGGATTGGCGCCGAACGCGGCGCTTGCCGACGAATGGCGGGCGCGCATGCGGACTTCTGCGCCGCGCGTGAACAGCATCGAGGCGGTCACAGTAAGCGCGCAAAAGCGCGACATCTTGATCAGGGTAAGGCTGGACGCGCCGCCGCTTATCCCGCCGACCAGCTTTGCTATCGCCAATCCCGCGCGCATTGTCTTCGATTT
>DATKUQ010000633.1:0-11239 GCA_035530495.1 Burkholderiales bacterium | reverse complement strand
GATCGGCCACCGCGACAGCTCGATCCCGTTCTCGTACTACGACGACAAGCAGCACCCGGTCGGATATGCGATGGACATCTGCTACAAGATCGTCGACGCGGTCAAGGCCAAGCTGAATATGCCCGACCTGAAAGTCAAACTGGTGCCGGAGACCTCGTCCACCCGGATTCCGCTGATGGCGAACGGCACCCTCGACCTCGAGTGCGGCTCGACCACCAACAACGCCGAGCGCAAGAAGCAGGTGGATTTCGGCATGACCGATTACGTGGTGAAGTACCGCTACGTAACTAAGAAGTCCTCCCATATGGACAAGATCGACGACCTCAAAGGCAAGACCGTGGTGTCGACCGCGGGCACGACCGACATCAGGGCTTTGAACAAGCTGAACACCGAGCGCCACTTCGGCATGAACATTATTGCTGCGAAAGACCACGCCGAAGCGTTCCTGATGGTCGAAACCGGACGCGCCTCGGCGTTCCTCATGGACGACATCCTCCTTGCCGGCCTGGTCGCGAATTCCAAGGACCCGTCCGAGTTCCACATCTCGTCGGAGAGCCTGGGCCTCGAGCCCTACAGCATCATGTTCCGCAAGGACGACCCGCAGTTCAAGAAGGTGGTCGACGACGCCATGAGCAAGCTCTACACCAGCGGCGCCATAGAGCCGATATACAACAAATGGTTCATGAGCCCGATTCCGCCGAAGGGCATCAACCTCAATACCCCGCCAAGCGATGCGCTGAAGCGCGTGTGGGCACATCCGACGGACTCGCCCGACCCGGACGTCTACAAGTAAGCCGGCCGGCCTAGTCGCACGACGGGGGCAGCAGTCCCCGTCGCATTTTGCTCCTGCGGGAGTTCCATGCACTACCACTGGAACTGGCACATCTACTGGGCCCAGTCGCCCGACGGCAGCGGCACTTACCTGCATACGCTGGTCGTCGGCCTGGGCTGGACCATCGCCCTGTCGCTGCTCGCCTGGGCGCTCGCGCTGCTGCTGGGCATAATCGTCGGCGTGATCCGCACCACGCCGCTGCGCTGGCTCGAGCGCATAGGCAACGCCTACGTCGAACTGTTCCGCAATATCCCGCTCCTCGTGCAGTTGTTCCTGTGGTATTTCGTGATGCCGGAGCTGGTGCCGAAGGGACTGGGCGACTGGATCAAGCAGATGCCGCCGCCGTGGGGCGCGTTCGTGCCGGCGGTGCTGTGCCTGGGCACGTTCACCTCGGCGCGGGTCGCAGAGCAGGTGCGCGCCGGCATCAACTCGCTCACTCGCGGCCAGCGCATGGCCGGCACGGCGCTGGGCTTGACGCTGCCGCAAACCTACCGCTACGTGCTGCTGCCGATGGCTTTGCGCATCATCCTTCCAACTCTCGGCTCCGAGTTTCTAAACATCATCAAGAACTCGGCGGTCGCCCTGACGATCAACGTGGTCGAGCTCACCGCGGCGGCGCGTTCGATGCAGGAGTACAGCTTCCAGGTGTTCGAGGCGTTCACTGCGGCCACGGTCATCTACCTGCTGGTCAACCTGGTGGTGGTGGTGCTGATGCGCTTCATCGAGCGCCGGGTCGCGGTACCGGGCCTCATCAGCACCGCCGGCGGTCCCAAGCCTGCAGGCCACTGAGGCGGCTCGCCGATGTTCAGCAACTTCGACTACAACGTCATCGAGCGCTCCTGGCGTTACCTGTTCTTCGACGGCATGGCGTTCACGCTGCGCCTCACGCTCCTCGCCATGGCGGGAGGGATCGTGTTCGGCACCCTGCTCGCGATGATGCGCCTGTCGAGCATCAAGCCGCTCGCGTGGATCGCGGGAACCTACGTGAACGTGCTGCGCTCCATCCCGCTGGTGCTGGTGATTTTCTGGTTCTACTTCCTCGCCCCCTACATGGCCGCCTGGGTGGTGCACTCGGACACGCCCGTCCGCGTCGGCGCCTTCGCCTCCTCGCTGCTGACCTTTGCCATGTTCGAGGCATGCTACTACTGCGAAATCATGCGCGCCGGCATCCAGTCCATACCCCGCGGGCAGGTTTCGGCGGGCTACGCGATGGGGCTCAACTACTGGCAGACCATGGGTCACATCGTGCTGCCGCAGGCGTTCCGCAACATGGTGCCGATACTGCTGACGCAAACCATCGTGCTGTACCAGGACGTGTCGCTGGTCTACGTCCTCTCGATCACCGATTTCGTCGGCGCGGCGAGCAAGGTGGCCGAGCGCGACGGGCGACTGGTGGAGATGTACACCTTCGTCGCGGTGGTCTATTTCATTTCGTGCTTTGCGCTTTCGCTGGTGGTGAGGAAGCTGCAGAACCGCATTGCCATCGTACGCTGATCCGACCGGGGAATTTTGCGCCATGATAGACATCACAGACGTGAGCAAGTGGTACGGAACTTTCCGGGTTCTTACGGATTGCTCGACGCACGTCGACAAGGGCGAGGTGGTCGTCGTTTGCGGCCCCTCGGGCAGCGGCAAGTCCACGCTGATCAAGTGCGTGAACGGGCTCGAGCCGTTCCAGAAGGGCGAGGTCCGCGTCGAAGGCATCTCGGTCGGCGACCCCAAGACCGATCTGCCGAAGCTGCGCGCGCGCATCGGCATGGTGTTCCAGAACTTCGAACTGTTCCCGCACATGACGGTGATGCAGAACCTGACTCTGGGACAGATCAAGGTGCTCGGCCGCGACCAGGAGGCGGCGCTCGCCAAGGGCATGGCGCTGCTTGACCGCGTGGGCCTGAAGTCGCAGGCGGACAAGCATCCGGGAAACCTTTCCGGAGGCCAGCAGCAGCGCGTGGCCATCGCGCGCGCGCTTTGCATGGACCCGATCGCAATGCTGTTCGACGAACCGACCTCCGCGCTGGACCCGGAGATGATCAACGAGGTGCTCGACGTCATGGTGCAGCTCGCCGTGGAAGGCATGACCATGATGTGCGTGACGCACGAGATGGGATTCGCGCGCAGGGTGGCGCACCGCGTCATATTCATGGACGAGGGAAGCATCGTCGAGGACGCCACCAAGGACGATTTCTTCGGCAAGCCGCGCTCGGAGCGGGCGCAGCAGTTCCTGTCGAAGATCCTTCACCACTAGGGTCTGTTGCCACTCACCGCATGAGACGCCCGGAGGAAAGCAGCCAAGGCTGCACCGCCGCGCCGGCCAAAGCCGAACGCGGCTAGTCCGAACCCGGGATATCTTTCTGCCATGCCGCCCGTCTGACTCGCTTGCGGCGGGCGGTCACGGTCGCTTTTTCGGCATACTCCCGCAGTCGGGCCGCCACTGCCGAGCGAATGTCATCCGGCAATGACCTCGCGGCGATTTCGAATCGCGAAGCAACCGGATCCGCCGAGTCGGTATCGGCTAAATGCGCGGGCGAAAGATCTGAACCCAGAATTTTGCGGGGAACCGGGTCGACCGTCGTCTTTCCATCCTGGAACCACCCATGATCCTTGCGCCATACCAGCGCCCGCTCGTTCGAGTCGACGCCGTAGCAAAGCTCAAACGAAACGATCTCGCCCTTTTCCGCCTGCCATACGAACAGATCGAAATAATCGTCATGAAACCAGCGTCGCTTTACCTCGGATCCGTCCTGAGTCACACCTAGAATTTCGCGCATCATAGCTTCAGTCTCCAGACTTTTCGGGCCGGCGGCGGCCCGGCGCTATCGGGCCCCGACCCGTCGATTATATGTGAGCTGTGAAACGGTGTATGGTTTGGGAATCCCCCGATTGAATGAGGAGACGCAAATGGTTTTGCTCGAATTTTCCATGTCGCCATTCGACAAGGGCGACAGCCTCAGCCAATACGTGGCGCGTTCGCTCGATATCATCGACAAGAGCGGTCTGCCTTATCAGTTGACCCCAATGGGCACAATCGTCGAAGGCGAGTGGGACCAAGTGATGGCGCTGGTCACCGCCTGCTACAAAAGGATGAGCCAGGACTGCAACAGAATTTCAACCTCGATCAAGATCGACTATCGCGCCGGAAAGAGCGGGCGTCTGAAGAGCAAAATCCGCTCTGTCGAAAGCAAGCTGGGCAGAACGCTTTCGACCTGAGCCGGGCGATATTCGAGAGCTCGAACAAGAGCCGGTCGGCATTCGCGTCCGCCCGGGCGCACGCGTTTGGTCAGGCGCGTTTGAGCGCCTGCTCCCTCAGCGCATCCAGCGTCGTGTTGGGCGTGATTGCCTGGGGATCGATTCTGAGCTCGATCAGCGCGGGCTTGCCCGCGACTTCGGTCGCGTCCAGCGCGCGCTCAAACGCGGCAGCGAATTCGGAAGTTTCCTCGACCAATTCGCCGTGCGCACCGTAAGCATGCGCAAGCAGCGCGAAATCCGGGTTGGCGAGCGCCGTGCCGTACACCCGCGCCGGATACTCGCGCTCCTGGTGCATGCGTATGGTGCCGTACATGCCGTTGTTGACGACGATGAAAATCACCTTCGCGCCGTACTGCGCCGCGGTCGCGAGCTCCTGTCCGCACATCAGGAAACAGCCGTCCCCGCTCCACGAAACCACCGTGCGCTGCGGCTGCACGATCTTGGCCGCAATCGCCGCGGGCACGCCGTAGCCCATGGCGCCGCTGGTCGGCGCGAGTTGAGTGCGGAAGGCGCGATGCCGGTAGAAGCGGTGCAGCCAGACCGAGGCGTTGCCAGCGCCGTTCGTGAGGATCGCATCGGCCGGCAGGCGCTTGTTCAGATGATCGACGACATCCCAGAGCTGCAGCCGACCGGGGGTCGCGCGTCGCGCCGTCCATTCGAGGTAATCGGCGCGCGCCGACTGCGTCCAGCAGCGCCAGCGCGGGTTCTCGATCGGCGCGAGCCCAGCCAGCGCTGTGGCGATCTGTTGCATGCCCGAGTTGATCAGCAGATCACCCTGGTACACCCTGCCGAGTTCCTCCGCGCCGGCGTGCACGTGGACGAGCTTCTGCGCCGGACGCGGCACCGACAGCAGGGTGTAGCCGCTGGTCGTGGCCTCGCCGAGGCGCGCGCCGATCGCGAGCAGGACGTCCGCGTCTTTCACGCGCTGCGCCAGTTTCGGGTTGATGCCGACGCCGACATCGCCCGCGTAATTTGCATGCGTATTGTCGAACAAGTCCTGGAAGCGGAAAGCGCAGCCCGCAGGCAGGCCGTTCGCCTCTACGAATTGGCGCAGGTCGGCGCAGGCCTTGGCATTCCAGCCGCTGCCGCCGAGCACCACGAGCGGCCGCTCCGCTGCGGCGAGCATGGCGCGCAGCCTGGCGATGTCGCCCGCGCCGGGATGCGCCGCCACCTCCTGGTAAGGATCGGTGTCCGCCGCGGCGGCGGTCTGGGTCAGCATGTCCTCGGGCAGGGCCAGCACCACCGGGCCCTTGCGCCCGGACATGGCGCAATGATATGCGTGGCTCAGGTACTCGGGCACGCGCTCGACGCGGTCTATGCTGGCCACCCACTTGGCCATCTGGCCGTACATGCGGCGGTAATCGACTTCCTGGAACGCCTCGCGTTCGACGCAGTCGCTGGCGACCTGACCGATCAGCAGGATCATCGGCGTCGAATCCTGGAACGCGGTATGCACGCCTATCGAAGCATTGGTCGCTCCGGGGCCGCGCGTGACGATGCACACGCCCGGCTTACCGGTGAGCTTGCCGTAGGCCTCGGCCATGTTGGCCGCGCCGCCTTCCTGGCGGCAGACGATGAGCTTGATCGCGTCGCGCGCGTCGTAGAGCGCATCGAGCACGGCGAGGAAACTCTCGCCCGGCACGCAGAACGCGGTATCGGCGCCGTGCACCTTGAGCGCGTCGACGAGCAGTTGGCCGCCGGTGCGCGATTTGAGTTCGTTCTTCATGATCGGGATCGCCAGAATGGGATGGAGTAGTTCAAATTTTACGCTACAATTTGTTCATAGTCCGCACGCAGGGCATTGAAAAAGAGGACTCCGCCCCCTTTTAAATTCCCCAAGCCGGGCTGTTGAAAAGCGCTTCTCAATGAGGCCGTACTACGATGAGATGCAGATACAGCTCCGGGAAATGCTTTTCAACAGCCACGTAAATACAGGCCCGCCCATGTCCGACGACATCCAGACCCTGCGCCGCATCCTGCGCGAGAACCGCGTGATCGCCGTGGTCGGGCTGTCGGCCAACTGGTACCGGCCCAGCTATTTCGCCGCCAAGTACATGCTGGAGCACGGCTACACCATCGTCCCGGTCAATCCCGCTTACAAGAAAGTACTGGGACAGAAATGCTATGCGAGCCTGCGCGAGATTCCTGCGAAAGTGGACATTGTCGACTGCTTTCGCAAGAGCGAGGACATCCCGCCTTTGGCGGACGACGCCATCGCCATCGGCGCCAGAGTGCTGTGGCAGCAGCTCGGCGTCAAGAACGAAGACGCGGCGCGTAAGGCCGAAGCCGCCGGCCTGGATTCGGTGATGGACCGCTGCGTGAAAATCGAACATGCCCGGCTTTTCGGCGGCCTCAACTGGGCGGGAGTAAACACGAAAGTCATTTCCGCGAAGCGGCCGCGCTGGCTGCCTTATTAGATCGAACGGGTATTTGCAATAACGCCTATTCTGTCATTCCGAGCGCAGCGAGGAATCTGCTTTTCGCAGGGTGCAAGAAGCATGTTCTTCGGCCGGAGCCTGCCCCGAGCGTAGTCGAGGGGGCCTCAGAATGACAGTTTTGTTGGGGACCAAAAAGCACAATCATGGCAGACAGAGAATTCGGCTTCGGCACTTTGTGCCTGCACGCCGGGCAGATACCGGACGCCGCCACGGGCGCACGCGCAGTTCCCATCTACCAGACCACCTCCTATGTGTTCGATTCGGCCGAGCACGCCGCGAGCCTGTTCAACCTGCAGACCTTCGGCAACGTCTACACGCGCCTGTCCAACCCGACCACCGCGGTATTCGAGGAGCGCATGGCGGCGCTCGAAGGCGGGCGCGCGGCGCTCGCGCTCGCCACCGGCCAGGCAGCGGAGATGACCGCGCTGCTCACGCTGTGCGAGCAGGGCGACGAAATCGTCTCCGCGTCGACGCTGTACGGCGGCACCTACTCGCTGTTCGAAGTGAATTTCCGCAAGCTCGGCATCAACACCACCTTCGTCGACCCGGACGATCCGGAGAATTTCCGCCGCGCGATCACCAAGAAGACCAAGGCGGTGTATGCGGAAACCCTGGGCAATCCGCTGATCAACGTGCTCGACATCGCCGCGGTAGCGGACATCGCGCACGAAGCCGGCGTTCCGCTGATCGTCGACAACACCTTCGCCTCGCCCTACCTCTGCCGGCCGTTCGAATTCGGCGCCGACATCGTGGTGCACTCGGCGACGAAGTACCTCGGCGGGCACGGCACCACCATCGGCGGCGTGATCGTCGAGTCCGGCAAGTTCCCCTGGGACAACGGCAACTTTCCCGGAATGACCGAACCGTCGCGCGGCTACCACGGCGTGCGCTTCTACGAGACTTTCGGCGATTTCGGCTATACCATGAAGGCGCGCATGGAAACGCTCCGAACTTTCGGCCCCGCGCTGTCGCCGTTCAACGCCTGGATGCTGCTGCAGGGCCTGGAGACGCTGCATCTGCGCATGAAGGCGCATTGCGACAACGCGCTCAAGGTGGCGCAGTTCCTCGAAGCGCATCCGCAGGTGAGTTGGGTGAACTATCCCGGCCTCGCCTCCAGCCGCTACCATGCGCTCGCCGACAAGTACCTGCCGAAGGGCTGCGCCGGCATCATGACCTTCGGCGTCAGGGGCGGCGCCAAGGCGGGCGAGGCATTCATCGACGCGGCGCAGTTCATGAGCCACCTCGCCAACGTCGGCGACGCGCGCACGCTGGTGATCCACCCGGCTTCGACCACCCACCGCCAGCTGTCGGAGGAAGAGCAGAAGACGGCCGGCGTCACTGCCGACATGGTGCGCATCTCGGTCGGGCTGGAGGAGATCGACGATATCCTGTGGGACCTGGATCAGGCGCTCTCCGCGGCGAAGTCGGCTGCCTGAGCACCGGCGCCACGCGGGTTCCCGCGAGAAAAATGCTAAAATAGATTTTGTTCCCAGCCGCTCCGAGAGCGGCTGAATTTTTGCTGAACCGCGCCCGCCGATTACGCTCACAGGCCGCAGTTCGTGCTCCATGCCATTGCCGGCCATTTGTCCTAAACTCACTGAAGGATATTCCGCATGTCCGCCTTCGACTGGCAGTTTCCCTACGCTTCCTACCGCAAGCCCGTCCTCGCCCGCAACATAGTCTCGACTTCGCAGCCGCTCGCCGCCCAGGCCGGGCTGCGCATGCTGCAGCAGGGCGGCAACGCCGTCGATGCGGCGCTGGCCACCGCCATCGCGCTGACGGTGCTGGAGCCGGTTTCGAACGGCATCGGCAGCGACGCGTTCGCGATTGTCTGGGATGGAAGCAAGCTGCACGGCCTGAATGCCTCCGGCCGCTCGCCCGCCGCATGGACGCCGGAATTTTTCAAGGACCACAAGACCATGCCGCAGCGCGGCTGGAACGCGGTGAGCGTCCCCGGCTGCGTCTCGGCCTGGACGACGCTGTCGGAGCGTTTCGGCAAGCTCCCGTTCGCCGAACTGTTCGGTCCGGCGATCGCCTACGCCCGCGACGGCTATTTGGTTTCGCCGACCATCGCCAGGCAGTGGGCCAGACAGGTCCCGGAACTGCAGGCGCAGCCCAGCTTCAGGGAAGCCTTCATGCCGCAGGGACGCGCGCCGCTGCCGGGCGAGAAATTCAGCTTTCCCGACCAGGCAAAAACGCTAGAGCTGATCGCCCAAACCCGTGGCGAAGCCTTTTACCGCGGCGAGATCGCGCAAAAGCTCGCCGCTCACGCGAAGCAGAACGGCGGACTCATGAGCGCGGCCGATTTCGCCGCGCATACCCCGGACTGGGTCGCGCCGCTGGCGCAGGACTACCGCGGCTACACCCTGCACGAGCTGCCGCCGAACGGCCAGGGCATCGCCGCGCTGATAGCGCTGGGCATACTGCAGTACTTCGACCTCGCGCGCTACCCGGTCGATTCGGCCGACAGCGTGCACCTTCAGATCGAAGCGATGAAACTCGCGTTCGCCGACGTCTACCGCTATGTGTCCGATCCGAGGACCATGACGGTGCGCAATGCCGAACTGCTCGACCCGGCGTATCTCGCCGCGCGCGCGAAGCTGATAGACCTCAAGCGGGCGCAGGACTTCAAGCACGGCACGCCCCCCAAAGGCGGCACCGTCTACCTCACCGCCGCCGACGCGAGCGGCATGATGGTGTCCTATATCCAGTCCAACTACATGGGCTTCGGCTCAGGCGTGGTGGTCCCGGGCACGGGCGTCAGCCTGCAGAATCGCGCCCACAGTTTCAGTCTGCAAGCCGGGCATCCGAACCAGGTCGGCTCAAGCAAACGCCCGTTCCAGACCATCATTCCCGGTTTCGTCACCAAGGACGGGCAGCCGGTGATGAGTTTCGGCGTGATGGGCGGGAGCATGCAGCCGCAGGGGCACGCGCAGGTCATGGTGCGGCTCGCCGACTACGGACAGAACCCGCAGGCCTGCTCGGACGGCCCGCGCTATCGCGTGGTCGAGGGCCTGCGCGTGAACGTCGAGCCCGGATTCTCCAAGGAGACGCTGGCCGAACTGGAGCGCCGCGGCCACGAGATCGTGGAATTGGTAGACAGCTACATGGATTTCGGCAGCGCGCAAATGATCTACAAGCTCGAGGACGGTTATCTCGGCGCCTCCGACCCACGCCGCGACGGACAGGCGGTGGGTTTTTAAAATGGACGAGGGGTTCACATGCTGAAGCTTTGGGGGCGCGACAATTCGGTCAACGTGCAGAAGGCGATCTGGTGCCTGGAGGAGCTGAAGGTACCCTACGAGCGCATCGATGCCGGCATGCAGTACGGCGTGGTCGACACGCCGGAATTCCGCAGCATGAATCCCAACGGACTGGTGCCGGTGATCGAAGACGGCGGTGCTGTGATCTGGGAGTCGAACGCGATCGTGCGCTATCTGGCCGCGAAATACGGCAAGGGCAGCCTGTGGCCCGAAGACCCGGCGGCGCGCGCGCAATCGGACAAGTGGATGGACTGGTGCGCGACCGTGTACTGGCCGCCGATGCGCACCGTATTTTGGGGCCTGGTGCGAACGCCGCCGGAGAAACGCAACATGGCGGAGATCGATGCCGCCCGCGCGAAGGCCGGCGAGGTCATCAAAATCCTCGACGCCGCGCTCGCCGGCAGCGACTACATCGCGGGCAAGGCGCTCACCATCGGCGACATTCCGCTGGGCGCCATCAGCTGGCGCTGGTTCGGCATCGACATGCAGCGAGCGTCCAGGCCGAATGTGGAAGCCTGGTTCGAACGCCTGAGTCAGCGCGAGGCGTTCAAGAAAAGCGTGCTGTTGCCACTGAACTGATGACCATGACGCAATCACGATTCGAAGGCAAGATCGCCGTCGTCACCGGTGCCGCCAGCGGCCTGGGCCTCGCCATTGCCGAGCGGCTCGCAGCCGACGGCGCCAAAGTGGTCGTCTCCGACATCAATGCCGGCGCCGGCAAGGAAGTCGCCGCCCGGCTCGGCGGAGCCTTCGTGCAGGCCGACATGAGCAAGCGCGCCGATTGCCGCGCGCTCGTCGACCGGACGCTCTCCGCTTATGGCACGGTGCACATCCTGGTCAACAATGCGGGCTTCCAGCACGTCGAGACCATCGAGGCCTTTCCCGAGGACGTGTGGGACAAGATGCAGGCGGTGATGCTGACCGCGCCTTTCCTGCTCACCAAATACGTCTGGCCGGCGATGCGCCAACAGCGCTGGGGGCGCATTATCAACATTTCCTCCATTCACGGCCTGATCGCCTCGCCCAACAAGAGTTCCTACGTCAGCGCCAAGCACGGCATGGTCGGCCTGACCAAAACGGCGGCACTCGAAGGCGGCGCCTTCGGCATCACCGTGAACGCGATCTGCCCCGCCTATGTGCGCACGCCGCTGGTGGATGCGCAAATCGCCGATCAGGCGCGCACCCGCGGCATCCCGCCTGAAGAAGTCATAGAGAAAATCATGCTCGAGCCGGCGGCAATCAAACGCCTGATCAAGCCGGAAGAGGTGGCCGACTTCGCCGCCTATCTGTGCGGCGAGAGCGCGGGAGTAATCACCGGCGCGGCGCTGACGATGGACCTGGGCTGGACTGCAAGATAGCCGCCAGATTGGCATCGCGCTGTTCCTTGGGCAGCCTGGCCAGCGCCTTCACCGCGGCGTAGAAGCGCGGCAGATCACCGCCCTCGCTCGCGAGCAGCGCGC
>DATKUQ010000632.1:0-2012 GCA_035530495.1 Burkholderiales bacterium | reverse complement strand
GGCGCGTCCTGCGAGCAGGCTTGCGGCAGCGAGGGACGGTTTCATGGTTCGCAGTCTTTGGGAGTCAGGTGCGACGCTCACGCGATCTCCCGCCCCTCGCCCGCCTCTTCGTAGGTCTTGCCGTCGCGAATATGGTAGATGCGCTTGAAGGTGGGGATGATCTTTTCGTCGTGGGTGACGACGATGATCGCGGTGTGGAATTCCTGCGCCAGGCGGTTGAGGATTTTCACCACGGTGAGCGCACGTTCGCTGTCGAGCGGCGCGGTCGGCTCGTCGGCGAGGATGATCGGCGGCTTGTTGGCGAGCGCGCGCGCGATCGACACCCGCTGCTGCTCGCCGCCGGAGAGTTCGGCGATGCGCGCCTGCGCGCGGTGCTGCACGTCGAGCGCGGTGAGCATTTCCAGCGCGATGGCGCGCGCCTCGGCGTTGGGCAAGCCGGCCAGCATCGGCAGCAGCGCGACGTTGTCGGTGGCGTCGAGAAACGGGATCAGGTAGGGCGCCTGGAACACGAAGCCGATGCGGTCGCGGCGCAGCGCGCGCAGGTCGCCGGTTTTCCAGCCGTTGTCGAAAATCACCTCGCCGCCGAGGGTGAATTTCCCGGCAGTCGGCTCGATCACCGCGCCCAGGCATTTCAGCAGCGTCGACTTGCCGGAGCCGGAGGGGCCGATCAGCCCGACCACTTCGCCCGGATAGACCGTCATGTCGACCCCCTTCAGCGCATCGACCGCGGCGCTGCCGCTGCCGTAGCGCTTGGTGATGCCTTCGATGAGGATTGCCGGAGATTCAGCCACCGATCGCCTCCGCCGGGTCGATTTTCAGCGCGGCACGGATCGCCAGCAGCGAGGCCAGCGCGCACACCACCAGGGTCAGCACGAAGGCGCGCGCGGCGTCACCGGTTTCAAGCAGGACGTATTTGGGGAAGGCGGGCGCCCACAGGGTGGCGGCGAACTTGCCGACGAAGAAGCCGATCACGCCGAGCCCCAGCGCCTCCTGCATGATCATCGCGGCGATGGTGCGGTCCCGCGATCCGATCAGCTTCAGCACGGCGATTTCCTTGATCTTGCCGAGCGTCATGGTGTAGATGATGAAGGCGACGATGGCCGCGCTCACCACCGCGAGGATCAGCAAAAACAGGCCGATCTGCTTGGCCGCGGTGGCGATCAGCTTGGCCACCAGGATCTCTTCCATGTCGTCGCGCGTATAGGCCGTATAGCGCTGCCAGCGCGCGATGGTGTCGGCCATGGCGCGCGCGTCGACACCGGGCGCAAGCCGCAGCAGCACGGCGTTGACCTTGTGGCTGGAGGTCTGGATCGCCTGCACCGCTTCGAGCACGCCAGGCTGGCCGGGGCGGTTGACCGCCGGGTTGGCTTCGAGCCGCTTGCGGTCCTCGATGATGGCGTCGTTGTCCTTGAGGAACTGCGCTTCCTGCGCGTCCTTCAGCGGAACGAACAGCATCGGGTCGCCGCCGGATGACACCATGCGCCGGGTCAGCCCCACCACGGTGTAGTCGTTGCGGCGGATGCGCACTACGTCGCCGACCGCAAAGCCGGTCTTGACGTCGGCCACCGCCTCGTAGTGCGCGCGGGCGATGGGACGGCCCGCCACCAGGAAGGCCGGCCCGCCCGGCTTGCCCGGCTCGAAGCCGGCCACCATTACGCGCTGCGATTTCCCCTGGTGCGTTACCTGCATGGTGAGGTAGGCGACGTTGCCGGTCTGCGCCACGCCTTCCAGCCCGAGCAGCGCGCGATAGAGATCGTCCGGCACGGAGGACGGTTCGGCGAACGGCCCCAGGGTATTCTGCTGCACCACCCAGACATCGGCGTCGACGGCATGCAGTAGCACCTTGGCGTCGTCGACCATGCCGCGGTACACGCCGGCCATGGTCAGCGTCACCCCGATCAGCAGGCCCAGCCCCAGCCCGGTCAGCAGATAGCTTTTCAGGTGGTGGACGATGTCGCGCCGCGCGAGGTTGATCATGTCGGGGCAGCCCTTATCGCGGCGTCAGCTGCTTT
>DATKUQ010000631.1:0-2291 GCA_035530495.1 Burkholderiales bacterium | reverse complement strand
GGCGCTTATCACGGGGTATCCGGAATTGTCGGGGAGGAGTTCCTCGACCTCACCCAGGAAACCAGCCACAACATCGAGATGGTGGCGGACACGCCCTCGTCTGCGCTGGGCTCGACGCGCGACAAACCCGATCTGCGCTATTGCCAGGAAATATTCAAGGTGCTCAAGGCGCACGGCGTCGGCTACTTCTTCTACATCGGCGGCAACGATTCCTCCGACACGGTGCGCATCGTCAGCGAAGAGGCCGCGCGCGCGGACTATGCGCTGCGCTGCATCCACATACCCAAGACCATAGACAACGATCTGGTCGGCAACGACCACACGCCCGGGTTTCCGTCGGCTGCGCGCTTCGTCGTCCAGGCCTTCATGGGCGCCAATCTGGACAACGCCGCGCTGCCTGGTGTCTACCTTGCCGTAGTGATGGGCAGGCATGCAGGCTTTCTGACGGCTGCATCGGCGCTGGGTAAGAAATTCCCCGACGACGGCCCGCACCTGATCTACATTCCGGAACGCACCTTCAGCGTCGACAAGTTTCTGTCGGACGTCAAGGCCACCTACGAAAAGCACGGGCGCTGCGTGATCGCCGCTTCCGAAGGCATACACGACAGCAGCGGCAACCCCATCATCACCCAGCTGACGTCCAAGGTAGAGCACGACGCGCACGGCAACGTGCAGCTCTCGGGCACCGGCGCCCTGACCGACCTGCTGTGCGACGAAATCAAGCGCAAGCTGGGCATCAAGCGCGTGCGCGGCGACACCTTTGGCTACGTACAGCGCTCGTTCATGGGCTGCGTCTCGGACGTCGACCAGCGCGAGGCGCGCGAGGTCGGCGAAAAGGCGGTGCAATACGCCATGTGGGGCAATAGCGATGGCTCGGTGGCGATCAAGCGAACCGGCTTTTACTCGGTCGACTATCAGTTGGTCCCGCTCGAATCCGTAGCCGGAAAGACGCGCGTCATGGAAGACGAATTCATTGCAGCCAGCGGCACCGACGTCACCGACGCGTATCGGCTTTATCTGCGTCCGCTGCTGGGCTCAGGCATGCCTGACGCCTATCGCCTGCGCTCGAATCGCGTCGACAAGATTCTCAAACCCGCGAAATAGGCGCGTCGCGCGCGCTCAATCGCCGAAGCAGATCCCCATATCCCTGCCGGTTTGAAGGGTGTCGCAGTCCAGGGGTACGCCCTTCATGCGGCCGGCAACGTCCTCCAGCGCGACATAGTTCACGTTTGGGAAGGCCAGGGCGACCATGACGCCCGATCGGCCTTCCGCCAGACCGCGCACGGCAGCAGTACCGAAGCGCAGCGCTGCGAGGCGATCGAACGAAGTAGGGCTGCCGCCGCGCAGCAGGTGGCCCAGCACGACGACCCGGGTGTCCTTGTCCGTGCGGTCCTGCAAGTGCTTGGCAACGCGCTCGCCGATCCCGCCCAGGCGTTCGGCGTGTCCGATTTCGGCTGCCTCGAGTATCTCGCGATGGCCTCCGGCGGGCTCCGCGCCCTCGGCCACGACAACGATGGAATACATGCGTCCCGCGCTATCGCGCGCGCGGATCTTGTCGGCGACCTTGTCCAGATTGAAGGGGATTTCCGGAATCAGGATAGCCTGGACACTGCCGGCAATGCCCGCGTGCAGCGCGATCCATCCCGCATAGCGTCCCATCACCTCCACCACCATCACGCGCTGATGGCTGTCCGCCGTGCTGTGCAGGCGGTCCAGGCATTCGGTCGCGAAGGCCACCGCCGTATCGAAACCGAAAGTAGTGAAGGTCTTGTCCAGATCATTGTCTATGGTCTTGGGCACGCCGATGACGCGCAGGCCTTTCAGGTGGAGCGCGTTGGCAATGGTGAGCGAGCCGTCGCCGCCGACCGATACCAGCGCATCGAGTTCCTTCTTGGCGAAGAATTCCACGATCTCGTCCGTGCGGTCCACCTTGCGTATGGTTCCGTCCGGCATTTTCAGCGGGAACTCCATCGGGTTGGCCTTGTTCGTCGTGCCCAGGATCGTTCCGCCCAGGCTCGCGATGCCGCGCACGGTTTCCCGCGTGAGCCGGAACACGCCGCCCTCGGGATAGCGTTCGGGGAAGAGTATGCCGTTGAATCCCTCGCGGATGCCGTAGCATTCCCAGCCGCGGTTGGCGGCGCCGATGACCACCGAGCGGATGACGGCGTTCAAGCCGGGAGCGTCGCCGCCACCGGTACAGATGGCAATGCGTCGGATGTGGCCGGACATGAGAATTCCTCCTTTAAGCGCTTAGGGCGAGAGCCGGTTCGGGGAGAGAAACCCCGCAAGCC
>DATKUQ010000630.1:0-6465 GCA_035530495.1 Burkholderiales bacterium | reverse complement strand
GCAGACCCCGGGCGGCTGCGGCGCGGTCGCGCCCTATCCATACCGCACAGCCGCTGGCGCGCGCCAGCAGCAGCGGCTCGTCGCCGACCAAGTGCACCGGGCTCGACGCCATAACCTCCATGGGCGCCGGCGCGTTGCCGCCGTAACCGCGGCTGACGATACCGGGCTTGCGGCCTTTGCTTCTCAGCGTCGACGCCAGCCATAAGACCAGCGGCGTCTTGCCGGTGCCGCCCACCACGAGGTTGCCAACCACGATCACCGCCACCGGCAATCTGACCGCCGGCAAGGCGCCGCTGCGGTAGGCAAATCGCCGCAACGCCACCAGCAGCCGATACAGCAGGCTCACCGGCCACAAGGCCAGCGACAGCGCGCTCAGGCGATACCAGTGCTGTTCCGGAAAGCTTGCTCCCACTTCGTGCACTCCCCGGCGAGATTCGCTGCCGCGGGTTATTTGGTCTGAGTCCGCGTCTGCGTGGCGAAGGAAATATGGCCGTAGCCGGCCAGCCTGGACGCTTCCATGACGTTGATCACAGTCTGGTGAGTAGCATTGGCGTCGGCGCTGATCACCACCACCGGATCCTTGAGTTCGCCCGCGGCGCGACGCATCTCATCCGAAAACTCGGTTGCGTTCTGGAATACCACCGGCCGGCGGTTGATGGTGTACTGCCCGCTGGCAGTGACCGTGACAGTGATTTCATTGGGCCGCTCCAGCAGCTTTTGCGCATTGGCGGTAGGCAAGTTGATCTGCATTTCGGCATATTTCGAATAAGTGGTAGTGATCATGAGGAAGATCAGAATCACCAACAGCACATCTATCAGCGGGATCAGATTGATCTCCAGGTTTTCCCTGGTATGGAAGCGCTGGAAATTCATACTTTTTCCTGAAACTGCTGCGACTTGGCGGAATCGAAGTCCAGACGCTCGCCGTGTATCAGGTCGACCAGCCTGCTCGCCTGCTGCTCCATGTCCACCAGAAAACTCTCGACTTTGGCGCGGAAATGGCGGTAGAAGATCATCGCCGGAATCGCAATCACCAGGCCAAGCGCGGTGTTATACAGCGCCACCGATATTCCGTGCGCAAGCACCTGGGGGTTGGCGCCAGAAGGCGCTTGCGAACCGAAGATTTCGATCATGCCCACCACGGTGCCGAACAAACCCATCAGGGGCGCAATGGTCGCCAGCGTGCCCAGGGTGGTAAGGTAGCGTTCCAGCTCGTGTGACACGGCATGCCCCGCCTCTTCGATCGCTTCCTTCATGACATAGCGCGGGCTCTGGTGGTTTCTCAGACCGGCAGCCAGCACCTGCCCGAGCGGGGAATCCTTGGAGAGTTGGTCCAGCATGCGCGGATTCACGCCCTGCTGCCGATAGGCGTTGACCACCTTACCGAGAAGCTCGGCGGGCACTATTTTTTCTTTGCGCAACATCATCAGCCGCTCGATGATCAAGGCGACCGCAATAATTGAAGCGAGCAACAGCGGATAAATAGGCCAGCCCGCAGCAGTGATGAGCGCAAACAATTGACTCTCCAAAAAAATATTTTTACCGGCGTCACTTTAGCTTCTGCGGGACCTTTCGGCAAGACTTACACGCCGGCTTGCGCAGACTCAATCGCATCTCTCGTGTACCATCCTTAGCGCATTGCGCCCATCCGCATCGCATGTGCCGCGACCGGTGTTTGCCAAGGCGCGCGCCAGGCTCTGCGGTGCACTAAGCTTATACACAAATTGTGTGGGTAAAGTTGTGGATAGCTTGAAGAAAAGCGACATAAGTGGAGTGCGCAAAAGACTTTTTTGCGATTGCCTATAAATTGAACCGGCTCTTTTACATATAAAAAACAGCATGTTATGGACGCCTGAGACGGAGGCCATTTGCCTATAAAGCAAGCAGGCCGCGCGCAAGGCCTTGCTGTGGATAGTGTAAACTCCGCACATGCCTTCGGAGCCAGATTTGACGCGGCTTTCCAGCCCTCTCCCCGGGGAGATTCTCAGCGTTTCCGCGCTTACGCGAAGCGTGCGCGATCTGCTCGAACATCGTTATCCGCTATTGTGGGTGGCAGGCGAAATTTCCAATTGCGTGCGCGCCAAATCGGGCCACCTGTATTTCTCGCTCAAGGACGAGTCGGCGCAAGTGCGCTGCGCGATGTTTCGCAACCGTGGCCAATATCTGGACTGGGAGCCGCGCGAAGGCCTAAGGGTGGAAGTGCGCGCGCTGGTCACCCTGTACGAAGCACGCGGTGATTTCCAGCTCAATGTGGAGGCCATGCGCCGCGCCGGCCAGGGCGCGCTGTTCGAAGCCTTTCTCAAACTGCGCGACAAGCTGGACAAGGAAGGCCTGTTCGATCCCGCGCGTAAGAAGCCGCTGCCGCTCTATCCGCGACGCATAGGCATCGTCACCTCGCCGCAAGCCGCGGCCTTGCGCGATGTGCTCACCACGCTCGCGCGGCGCAATCCCTCCGTTCCTGTCATCGTCTACCCGGCTCAGGTACAAGGGGAAGCCGCAGCGCAGCAACTCACGACGGCCGTCGCCACGGCGGCGAGACGCAACGAATGCGATG
This sequence comes from Burkholderiales bacterium, assembly GCA_035530495.1. GTDB lineage: Bacteria > Pseudomonadota > Gammaproteobacteria > Burkholderiales > SG8-39 > 2-12-FULL-64-23. The sequence continues at coordinate 3,911 of DATKUQ010000630.1, read as the reverse complement.
TGTTGATTCTGTGCCGCGGCGGCGGCTCAATCGAGGACTTGTGGGCGTTCAACGACGAACGATTGGCGCGCGCGATCCATGCGTGTCCGATCCCGGTCGTGACCGGGATCGGACACGAGACCGACTTCACCATCGCCGAGTTCGTGGCCGACAGGCGCGCCGCAACACCCACAGCCGCGGCCGAACTGGCGGCGCCGGCGCGCGCGGATCTGCTCGCCGAATTGCGCCGGCAAAGGCAGTCGCTGCTGCGGCAAATGCAGCTCGCACTCGACACACGGGCGCAGCGCGTGGATTCCCTCGCGGGGCGCCTGCAGAGCCCGGCGGATCGCCTGGCGGCAAATGCCGCGCGCCTGGGCGCGGCGCGCGTGCGCCTGGCCGCGGCGCTTGCGCGGTGCGCACGCAATGCGCAGTGGCGCCTCGCACAGGCGGCCCACAGGCTCGCCATGGCTATGCCGAAGCTGGACGTGCTCCAGAACCATATCGAGCGGCTGGAAACCGCGCTGCGCCGCGCTGCCTCGCAAGGACTGAGCGCGCGCGCGGAAAATCTTGCGCGTCTTTCTCTGGGCCTCACCCATCTGAACCCGGCCGCAGTGCTCGAGCGCGGCTACGCGATCGTGCGCAGGCCGGACGGCAGCGTGGTGGGCACGAGCGCGGGCCTGCGTCCCGGCGACCCCTTGGAACTGACGTTCGCGCGCGGTGCGGCCACGGTCCGCGTCGAGAAACCCCTTTGATACCGCGGACTTCGTTGCCACTGACAGTGCTTATCGCCTACAATCTTAGACCGCGTGTTCGCGACAAACAGACAAGGAGAATCCAAATGGAACATAAATTACCGCCGCTGCCTTACGCGATGGATGCATTGCAGCCGCATATCTCCAAAGAAACTCTGGAGTTCCATTACGGCAAGCACCATCAGGCCTACGTCACCAATCTGAACAACCTGATCAAGGGCACGGAATTCGAAAACGCGAGCCTAGAGGACATAATCCGCAAAGCTTCGGGCGGCATTTTCAACAATGCAGCCCAGGTGTGGAACCACAGCTTCTACTGGAACTGCCTGTCGCCCAAGGGGGGCAACGCACCCGCCGGGGCGCTTGCCGCTGCGATCGACAAGAAATGGGGCTCGTTCGCCGCGTTCAAGGAGGCTTTCTCCAAGTCGGCGGTGGGCAATTTCGGCTCGGGATGGACTTGGCTGGTGAAAAAGGCCGACGGCTCGGTCGACATCGCCAACACCAGCAATGCCGCCACGCCGCTGACCGGTGCCGACAAGCCGCTGATGACCTGCGATGTGTGGGAGCACGCCTATTACATCGACTATCGCAACGCCCGGCCCAAATACGTGGAGTCGTTCTGGAACCTGGTGAACTGGGATTTCGTCGCGAAGAACTTCGCCGGCTGATGTGGCGCTGCAGGCCCGCCCTGGCCTGAACGCGCACGCCGACAAGCGATGAAGAACCCGCTGGATTCTCTGCCGGCCACGGTTGCGTGCGGGTTTGCGCTGACTCTCGCGCTGTATCTTATCGCGCGCTACGTGATCGCAAGCTGACATGGAAGCCGTCCCGGCGCTGGCACGCTGGTTTCATATCATGGCCGGCATCATGTGGGTCGGCCTGCTGTACTACTTCAATTTCGTGCACATGGCGGCGCTGAAATCCGCCGCAGCCGACGGCAGTGCCGCAGCCATCAACCGTCACGTCACGCCGCGCGCGCTTGCGTGGTTCCGCTGGGCCTCGATCGCAACCTGGCTCACCGGGGCGGCGCTGCTCGGCGGGAATTTCACCGCCGCTTTTGCGCTGAGGCCAGGTCACGTCGCCATAGGCATCGGCGCCTGGCTAGGAACGATCATGCTGGTCAATGTATGGGCGCTGCTGTGGCCGGCGCAGAAGCAGGCGCTCGGGCTGGTGCAGGCGAGCGAGGCGCAAAAGACAGCCGCACGCCGGCGCGCTTTCCTCGTGTCGAGGCTGAACCTGATGCTGACGTTCCCGCTGCTGTTCTTCATGGCCGCCGCAGGCCACGCCGCGTCGTATTTCTGACGCGGCTCAGCGCGTGGCGGCGGAGAATCTCTCCAGGCCGCCAATCACCGCGCCGGCACCAATGCCGCGCTTCTTGAACCAGCCCAGATTCATTTCCAGGGCGTAGCGTGTCGGCCGCGACGCGCAATGGGAAGTTTCGGTCAGCGGCTGCATGTCGGCGATGTTGACGATACGCCCGCGCTCATCGATAAACGCGACGCTTAGAGGGATGAGCGTATTTTTCATCCACATGCAATGGATCGCGGACCGGTCGAACAAGAACAGCATGCCGGCGCCCTGGGGCATGAACTTGCGCCGCATCAGCCCGATCTCACGCGTCGTGGGCGTGTCCGCCACCTCCGCGAGGATCACGTAGATGTCCGCATTGAGCGCGATCGTTGGCAGCTCTGGCTGCTGCGCCATGGCGGGCCCGGAACAGAACATCAAGCCGACGAGGATCGCGCTGCGAATGTTTACCAGCGGCTGCCAGCGACTGCGGTATATGCGCTTCATGGGTCGATGCTCGCTCCGAGACAGAAACAAAAAACCGGCACCGCGGCTATGCTTGGCGCCGGTTGCCTGCGAATCGCCTAATTCGACTAGGGGGCGTTCCGGAAAGTTGCAATCTCACACGCCATAACGCACCCGAAGGCGCGCTGGTTGACAAATTACCCGCCCTCATCCTGGACCTCGACCTCGCGCCATTGGCCGGGTTCGAGGCCCTCCAGCGTCCAGGGGCCCACCGCCCAGCGGATCAGGCGCAGGGTCGGATGCCCGACCTTCGCGGTCATACGCCGCACCTGGCGGTTCTTGCCTTCCTCCAGCTTCAGTTCCAGCCACGCCGTAGGGATGTGCATACGCCGCCGGATCGGCGGGTCGCGCGGCCACAAGCCCTCAGGAGTGTCGATGCGACGCGCGCCGCACGGCCGCGTGATGAAATCTCCCAGATCCAGCCCCATGCGCAGCATCTGCAGCGCCGCCTCTTCCGGCAGGCCCTCGACCTGTGCCCAATAGGTCTTGGCGAGCTTGCGCCGCGGCTCGGTAATGCGCGCCTGCAGCGCGCCGTCGGCGGTGAGCACCAGCAGCCCCTCGCTGTCCGTGTCCAGCCGCCCTGCCGGATAGACGCCCTGGACCGGAACGTAATCCTTGAGGCAGGGGCGAGCGGCGTCCGACGTGAACTGGCACAGCACACCGTAGGGCTTATTCAAGAGGATCACGGATGCCATGGAACCGGCGACGCGCGCATTTATTTCGGCGAGACGAAAGGCAAACGCCCGCTGTTGCGGGCGTCACCTGGATACCGACACGTGGCGCTGTAAGCGCCGGCCCCTATTTGCTGCCCCAGGGCTTGATCGCTTCCTTGAGCTTGTTGTAGGCATCGAGGTAGCGGGGCCGCTTGCCTTCGTAAACCTTATCAACGATTTCCAACTGCGCATCGAGCCAGCGCGCCAGTTCCTTATTATCGGGATTGGCCGCCTTGTAAGCCTCGTTGATCAGAACAAAATGGATGCGTGGATCGTAGGGCTGTTTTTCCCCGCCTACGGTTTCGTCGCCGGCCAGCAGGCGCAGCAGCATCGCATCCGCAGACCCAAGCGTCTGTTCGTAAATCGGCGCACCCTCTATGCGGTACATGACGCTGGTCATGTCCTTGCCGTTCTTCATGGTAAAGCCCATTTCGCCCCAGACCTTGTTCATGTCCATGCCGGGCTTCACATGATCCATTACCTTCTGCCCCCATGCGCGCAACACGTCAGGCGCGTCCGCCATCAGGTCGGTCAGCCGGTCGCCATCGAGGTCGGTCGCATAGACGATGGCATTGCGCTGCTGCATCATGTCGTGCAGCATTAGGCCGAAGTTGGTATCGGAAATGTGCTCGTGGATCTCCCCGCCCCAGTTCTC
>DATKUQ010000629.1:0-2525 GCA_035530495.1 Burkholderiales bacterium | reverse complement strand
TAGGTGCCGATCACATCCAGGCCTACCAGCAGCAGGCCGCGCCGCGCCAGTTCCGCGCCCAGTGCGGTGGCGATCTCCAGGTCGCGCGCCGACAGCGGCTGCGCCACGCCCGTGCCGCCGGCCGCGAGGTTGCCGCGCGTCTCGCCTGCCTTGGGGATGCGCGCGAGGCTGTAGGGCACAGGCACACCCGCGATCAGCAGAATGCGCTTGTCGCCCGCGCGGATTTCCGGGATATAGCGCTGCGCCATGATCGAGCGCGTGCCGTGCTGCGTGAGCGTCTCGACGATCACATTGCGGTTGGGATCGGCGTCGGTGACGCGAAACACCTGCGCTCCGCCCATGCCGTCGAGGGGCTTCACCACCACGTCGGCGTGGGCGTCGATGAAGTCGTGGATCTGCTGTTCCATGCGCGTCACCAGCGAGGGCGCAGTGAAGCGCGGGAATTCGGCGATCGCAAGTTTCTCGCTGTGGTCGCGCAGCGCGCGCGGGTCGTTGAACACCCTGGCGCCCTCGCGCCCGGCCAACTCCAGCAGCCAGGTGGCGGTCACGTATTCCATGTCGAACGGCGGGTCCTTGCGCATCAGCACCGCGTCGAAGTCCGCCAGCGGACGTTCCTGCGGCGCATCCATGCGGTACCAGCGCTCCTTCTCGCCGGTGAGCTCGAGCCGGCAGGACTCGCCGATCACGCGGCCGTGCTTCCACATCACGCCGTCCTGCATCAGCACGTGCAGTTCGTGTCCGCGCGCGGCCGCCTCCGCCATCATCGCGTAGGTCGTGTCCTTGTAGGTCTTGATCTCATCCAGCGGATCGAGAATGATCGCAATTTTCATTGTGCCGCGCGCAGCGCGCAATGCCTGATAAACCGACAGGACGATTCTAACAGCGACTCGGGCCGGCTGCCCGCGAGCGCGGCGCGGAAAAGGCGTTCCCGCCGGCAAAGCGGAAAGATGCGGACCCGGCGGCTCTTTTTGGATGTCGCGCCGGGTCGGGGGCTACTTGGCCAGGCTGGTGAGGTAATCGACCGCGGCCTTCATCTGGGCGTCGGTATACGCCGGGTTGCCGCCCCGGGCGGGCATTGCGTTCAGGCCATGGATCGCGGCATGGTACAGCGCAGGCATGCCCTGCTTGAGGCGCGGCGCCCAGGCGGCCTTGTCACCCGCTTTGGGGGCGCCCGCGACGCCGGTGCCGTGGCAGACGACGCAAGTCGTTTCGAATATCTTCTTGCCTTCGGCATTGCCCGCTGCTGGTGCTGCCGCCGTCTTCTCGGCTGCGGGGGTTGCCGCGGTCTTCTCCGGCGCGGGAGCTGCCGCCGCCTGCTCCGCTGCGGGAGCTGTCGCCGCCGCGGGCGCTTTCGCCGCGGCGGGCGCGCTGCCGGCGGCCCCGGCAAACGTCACCTCGGCAACCGGCTGCAGACGCTGTGCCACGGCCTTGGCCGAGAGCGCCGGGCTGCTCAAATCAATGCGGCGGATGCTGGTTACATACTGCGACAGGAGCGTGATAAGCAGGATCGGCACCAGGAACGCGAGCGCGACCACGGTGATCAGTTGCTTGGGCGTTTTGATCAGGCTTTCGTGCTTCGCGTCGTGCTCATTCTGGCTCATTGGTGTCCTTCGTCGCTAATGTTTCGTCGCAACACGAGGGTATGTCTACCCGCATGCCTGCCTAAGTCGTTGCAAACGCGCGCATTATAGTCGCAAATGCGCTCTCCTTGAAAGCATTCCCGCCTACAGTGACGGTGCAAAAGCCGGTATACTTTCACTCACGCGCCCGTAGCTCAGCTGGATAGAGTGTTGGTTTCCGAAACCAAAGGTCACAGGTTCGACTCCTGTCGGGCGCGCCAATTCCTTCAGGAATTTACGAGGCTGCGGGCCGCATTTTTTTGCGCGGTACGCAGTTGAATCAGCAGATACCTTGAGTCGTTCAGGGCGCTATACAGGCGGAGTCTCCGGCTTTCGTCGGCTAGCAGGCCGGCGCTTCTACAGTCGCGGCGCTCAGGAAACGATATACGATGCGGCACCGCTTGCCAGGAGCGTCTCGTCCGCCCCCAGAAATTCCATGCGCGTCGTCGCCAGCCTGGACCCGAGGCGCAAAACGTTGGCACGGAGTTCGAAATGATCCCCGGTTGCAGCGCGCAGGTAGTCGATGCGCAGATCGATCGTCCCCAGTCTGCCAAACCGGTTGAGCCGCTGCCGGGGGGCTTCGTCCATGTGACGCGCACCTATCGCCGCCATCACGGCGACGCCTGCCATGGCGTCCAAGCCCGCGCTAATGACTCCGCCGTGAAGCCGTTTGGATATGAAGTGGCCGATCAACTCGGGCCGCATGTCGATTCTTCCTGCAACCCCGCTTGCTTTCAGTGAAGTGATCTTCAACCCCAATACACGGTTGAAGGGAATCATTTCGTCAAAGATCTTGGTCAATCCGGCAACGAATTCCGCTTCGAAGCCGGCCGCTTCCAGTGTCTCCGCGCTTTTCTTCATGTTTTATTAGGGGGTCGCAAAAGCCTGCGCAGTGTTGTCTGCGCG
>DATKUQ010000628.1:0-12574 GCA_035530495.1 Burkholderiales bacterium | reverse complement strand
CAAGCACTGACTACGTCCCCCTTATGCGCGCATTTTTTGGATACGCGGATTGCCGCGCCGGGGTCACCCCCCTAAATAGACAGTTCCGCTTTCAGCTTGTCGATTGTTGAATTGAATTCCTCAGCGTGCGCGCTTCCGAAGGCACGTGTTGTCTCTCACAGTATTTCGTGATTCACCGGCATGATTGTGCCGGAGTGTTTCACTGTTGAGTATTGTGTTGCGGTGAGGTAATGAGATTGAGTAGGGGTGCGGGTTGAGTTCTTGATGCTCACTCGGTGCAGGGTTATACACGGGGCCGCCGCCCGCCCCTCTGAGGCGGGAGGCGAGCGGCCCGGTGTATAACCCGTCATTTCCCCGGGTGGTCGAGATGTTTAGGGTCGGTGTTCTTCCGAATCGGACGCGTTGGACGTAAGCTTCACAGCGTTATCGATCACAGAAAGAGGAAGGCCCGCGAAGGTGGACGCCGACGCGGGCCTGATACCGGTGCAGCTTCGGTTCAAGACGGGGCTTACCGGCGCTGATTACGTTACCCGAGAAGCGTGGCGCGAGGCAAGGCTTTTGTGTTGCCCACTGCATCCGTGCGGGGGCTGTGGATTCGCCCGCCATGGCACCTACGCGCGCAAGATACCGGCGGGTACATTGATCGCGCGCTGGTACTGCCCACAGGGACATCGTACGTTCAGCCTGTTGCCCGATCATCTGGCGGCGCGCTTTCCGGGGACGTTGTCCGAGATCGAGCGGGTAGTCGCTACGGTCGAGCAGGCGCGCAGCCTGGAGGCGGCCGCCGACGCACTGCGCGGCGATCCGGTCACCCTTGCGAGCGCCGTGCGCTGGGTACGCCGGCGCGTAGTGCCGGTGCGCTCGCTACTCACCGTGCTGGTGGGGCTATTTCCTCAGTGGTTTCTTGGCTGTGTCCCGACGGTTGGCGCTTTGCGCGAGCGACTTTCGTGCGAGCAGGTGTTGCTCTCGTTGCGTGAACTCGCCCAGGCTCACCTGCAGGCGCTCTCGCGCCCGCTCGGATTCGGGCACCCCCTGTATGCCGGCGGTGAACGCAATCGGTACTTCCAACAACGCATGGGGCCAGACCCGCCGCGAGGCATCCGATAGTGTTGCGACTCCCCACTTTTACCGGAGCCGCCGAGCATGACCGATACGCAATATCGCCAGGCCCTCGCCCTGTTTCGCTATGGGCTGATCGCCGAGTTCATCCAACTGCCCGCGGGTAGCCGCGGGCTGTATGCACGCCTGCGCGACAAAGCCCGTGCCGAGTACACCATTCCGGGCAGCACGCGTACCCGGGTGGCCCCGGAGACGCTGCGCCACTGGCTCAAGGACTACCGCCGTGGCGGGTTTGATGCGCTGCTGCCCAAGGGGCGCGCCGATCGTGGCCGAGCGCGCGCACTGCCCCAAGCGGTGGCCGACGCGCTGGTGAGCTTGAAGGACGAGCAGCCGGGGCTGTCGATCCCGCAATTGATTCGCGCCGTGCAGCAAAGCGGTGCCGCGCCCCAGGCCCTGGCGCTACCGCCTTCCACCGTGCACCGGCTCTTGAGCCGGGCCGGCCTTATGCACAAGGCGAGCGCCGAGGTGATTGCACAGGATCGGCGCCGCTTCGCCTTCGCCCATGCCGGTCAGATGTGGATGAGCGATGTCATGCACGGTCCCAGTGTCGCGGTGCCTGGGCGCGGGCGGCGCAAGTGCTATCTCATCGCTTTCCTCGACGATGCCACCCGCGTGGTGCCCTACTGCGCCTTCGCCCTCTCGGAGAACACGCAAGCCTTCCTGCCGGTGTTCAAGCAGGCGCTCCTGCGTCGCGGCATTCCGCAACGCTTGTACGTGGACAACGGCGCCAACTACCGCTCGCAACGCAAGACTCCACATCTTCGTTTGGGCGGCAGCTGTGCAGCGATTACGGACCTTCGCGTTACGACGGCGAGTTCACACTCCCGGCCAAGAGGCGCCACCGACGGTGTGGCAAAACATCTCCGTTTAGCGTCTGGTTTTCGTTACATTGCGGTCATACAAACCTGGACGTCTACTTGTGCATCCAACTCACAACTGCGTCAGGCCGTGGCCCACGAGTAACTCGACCAGCATGCGTCCGCTCTTCTCCCTGTGGGCATAGTGAATTGCGCGCGCTCGCGCGGCATCGTGCGCTTCTAGAGCGTCCACAACGGCCTCGTGATCGCGGTTGGACATACTTGGCTTTGGCCGAAGACGCAGCGTCAACATGCGCACGCGCTGCGACTGGCCGACAAACGTCTGCGTCAACTCGATAAGTCGCGAATTTCCGGCCGCTGCAACAAGCAGTGTGTGGTATTGTTCGTCAGCTTTCGCCCAAGCCGGAAGGTCGTCGCGCTCAAGCGCAGCATCCATCTCACTAATCGCAGTGCGTAATTGCTTGATTGAGTCACCTTGGTCGATACGCTCAGCGGCCAAAGCGGCGGCTGTAGATTCGAGCGCAGTGAGCACTTGGTAGATCTCTCGCATGTCGACCATCGACACCGGCTTTACCGTCATGCCGTGGCGAGGCCGGACTTCCACCAGCCCTTCGCTGGCCAAACGGAGCATGGCCTCGCGAGTCGGCGTTCGGCTCATATGAAGCATTGTCGCCAGTTCTCCTTCGGTGAACTGCTCGCCCGAATGAATCTTGTTATCCAGAATGCGCGCGCGCAGTTCGCGATAAGCTTTATTAGCGAATGGTTCCCGCAGGCCCCCCGTTTGCGCTGCTAACGAAGTCGTCTTGGTCGAGGCAGACTTTGCGGCCCGCTTAAGCGAAAGCTTGGAAGAATTGCGCGGCATGACCGTGCGCGAACCTGGTGACTTCATTGCCTTGGGCATCGGGGCTGATGGACGCAATTGTATCCGGTGGCGCGACTCAGGCGTTCACCAGCTCGTACGTACTGGCCGTTTTGCTTGCCACCATCGCTTTCGCAAGGGCATCAAAGGCCTTGAAATGCGCGCTGGCCAGATGCGCCTCGAACGCGGTCTTGTCGTCGTATAACTCGTAAAGGAAAACACGCTCGGGTCGCGCACGATCACGGCACACGTCGAAGCGCCGGCAACCCGATTCGGTCTCGCGCGAGATTCGCGCATTCTCCTGCATCAGTTGCATGAAGGCGGCAAAATGCTGCCCGTGGATCGCGAATTCGACGGCAATAACATACATGGTAAGGCCCTCAGGAAGGATAGCGTTGGCGCAATACTGCCACCTGTTCTGCTGTCAGCAGGCGCAGCCGCTCGCCGCGCGAGCATCAGGTATAGCCGCGCCGCATCAAGTTCGTCGAGCGATGCGCAGGTTGGGCTCATTAGCCAGCCATCGTCGAGACGAACACTCAGATTGCCGGTCGAACCACGGGTCAGGCCGCACTCATACAATGCACGCGCGGTCCGGCATATTATTTTGCGAAACACCGATTCCGTACTCATTCCACCATTTCCAGTGCACGCATGAAGAAGTCAGTGCGACCGAAATTACCCGACTTTAGCGCCAGCAAAAGCGGTTGCGGCCCCTGAACCTGCGTCCACGGCACGCCGGGGTCGATCTGCGGGCCGATGGTGAGTGCCTCAACGTGCAGGGCCTGTACCACCGCCCCCGCGGTTTCGCCTCCGGCAACCACCAGCCTTCGCACGCCGCGCTCGACCAGCGACTTTGCCAGAATCGAAAACGTATCCTCGATCAGAGTGGCGGCGCGCCCTGCGCCCAGTTTCTGCTGGACCGCGGCGACCTGCGCCGGATCGGCAGTTGAGTAAATCACGAAAGGCCGCGCGGCCGCAAGGTCGGCGTCGACTGCCGCGAGCGCACGCTTTGCCAGCGCCGCCGCGTCATTGCCAGAGAGCGGATCAAGCGCGACCGCAGTGTGCGTCCTCGCCATCTCGGCCACCTGTGCGCGCGTCGCGGTGGAGCACGACCCGGCAAGTACCGCAGCCTTACCCGCAATTCGCGACAGCAGCGCTGCGCCGGACCGATCCGACAACAAACCCAGCGCGCGAAAGTTCTGCGGCAGCCCGAGTGCGACGCCAGAACCGCCTGTGATCAGCGCGAGATCGCGGCAAGCGGCGCCGATCGCCAGCAGATCGTTGTCCTCAATCGCATCGACTATGGCGTGTCCGCAGCCATCTGCTGCCAGACCGGCGAACTCCGCGCGGATAGCCTCCGCGCCGCGTTTTACCACAGTCCAGGGCACCAGGCCCACGCGGCGCTTTGCCTGCCTGCCTAGTACTCGCACGAGGTTGGCGTCGCGCATCGGCGTGAGCGGGTGGTCGCGCATCGGCGAATCGGAAAGCAGCGTATTGCCGACGAAGAGATGGCCACGATATACCGAGCGCCCGTTTTCTGGAAACGCAGGGCAGGCGATGGTGAACTCGCTACCGAGCGCCTGCATCAGCGCTTCGGCGACCGGGCCGATGTTGCCGGCATCGGTGGAATCAAAGGTTGAGCAATACTTGAAATAGACCTGGCGTGCGCCTTGCGCGCGCAACCAGTCGAGCGCGGCCAGCGAGTGCGCGACGGCGTCGGTCGCAGGAATCATCCGTGATTTGAGCGCAACCACCACCGCGTCGGGCTCTCCTCCGACGCTCCCGGAGCTGGGAACACCGATGGTCTGAACCGTGCGCATGCCGGCGCGCACCAGCGTGTTCGCTAGGTCGGTCGCGCCGGTGAAGTCGTCAGCAATGCAACCGAGTATCATCGTCAGCTTTCTCAGCGGAAATGTCGAACTAGGACCAAGGACAGCGGCTCGATGTACGTGATGAGGACCAAAACGATGAGATCCGCCGCAAGCAGGGGCAACAATGCCCTGGTCGCCGCGCCGATTTTAACCTGCGCCAGCTTTGCCGCGATGAACAATGCCGGCCCGGCAGGCGGGTGGACCAAGGCTATCGCCAAATTCGCGGTCACCACAACGCCGAAGTGAACGAGATCGATGTGGTAGGCCTGCGCTATCGGCAGCAGCAGTGGCGCGGTGAGCAGCATTGCCGGCAGCGGCTCGATGAACATGCCCAGCAACAACAGCACCACGTTCACCAGCAGCAGGAACTCCCAGGGCGCTTTTGCCACATGGGTCACCATGGCCGCGAGTTGTACTGCGACCTGCTCGGCCGTGATCAGCCAGGCCAAGGCACCCGTGGCGCCTACGATCAGCATCACCACCGCGCTGGTGCGTAGCGCACTTAGCAGCATGCGCGGCAGGTCGCGCCACGTGATGTCGCGGTAAACGATGAGCGAAACGACAAGCCCGTATACCACCGACACTGCCGCCGCCTCGGTCGGCGTGAACAGTCCCGACCAGATTCCGCCGACGATGATGACCGGCATCACCAAGGCCGGGCCGGCATCCTTGAACGCCATCCACATCTCACGCCGGGTCGCCCGTGTGCTGCCGTTATCGCAGCCGGTCTTCTTGCCGTACCAGACGCAAACCAGCGACAGCACGACAGCCATCAGGACAGCCGGGATAATGCCCGCCATGCCGAGGTCGCGCATCGAGACGCCCGCCATGAATGCGAACACCACGAATGGAATCGAAAGCGGCATCAGCAGCGCCAGCGTTCCGGCGACAGCGAGCAGCGCGGCGATAAACGGCCGGGGATAGCCGCGCGCGACCATGGCCGGAACGACGAGCGCGCCGATGGCGGCGGTGTCCGCCAGGGCCGAACCGGACACTCCGCCGAACAGCAGGCAGGAAATTACCGCCACGATGCCGAGCCCGCCCGGCAGGAAGCCGAAGATCGTCCGGGTAAAATTGACAATACGCTTGCCGACCCCACCATGGGAAAGCACTTCGCCGGCGAAGATGAACAGCGGTACCGCTATCAGCAGGAACGGCTCTACGCCGCTGATGTACGCGAGAAAGATCGACTCGAGAGGATCGCTTAGGCCCTTGACCCAGATCGCGCCGACGGTGGCGATCAGGATCGCGTAGACAAGCGGAACACCGGCGAGTGCGATCGCGATGAATGCTCCGAAGACCTCCAGCGCGAGCATCGCTTACTCCCCGTAGCGCTCGGCGCGCGTGCGTCCGCGCACGATCTGCACCAGGTCGAACAAAACAAACACCAGCGTCGCAGCCGACCCCACCGGTAGCGCCAGATACTCCACCGACATCGGCCACTCGAGCACTGTCAGGCGATTGGTCCAGCCCGAGCGCGCAATGCCGGCGCCATACCAAATCAGCAGCACCAGCACCAGCGCGCACACCAGCTGCGTGATGGCATCGCCCCACTTCCGTGCCCGCGGCGGCAGCTTATCGACGAATTCAATGATGGCGACGTGCTCCGCGCGCTGTGCTGCGGATGCGCCGCCGAGGAAGGTTACCCAGACCATCAGCACCTCGCTCAACTCAGTGGTCCAGGCCACCTCAACGTCGAAAAAGCGGAACACGACGTTGACGAACACGATCACCACGATAATCCCGCCCAGCAGCACGGTCGTCCAGTCGACCAATTCGCCGAAGCGCCTGATAGCGACGGGAGCCGGTGGACCGGGCGGAATCAGCCTCATGATCTACTGCGCCTGATGCCGATATGCGACGCAGCGCGCGTTACTTTGCCGGCAGCGCTTTGCGCACCGCCTCCGCGTCGGAAACAACAGCATCGGCATCGGCGCCGTACTTCTCCTTCGCTTTTGCGTAGACCGACTTCACCGCCTCACGCCACGGTCCGATCGCGGGGTGCGATATCTTTGCGCCCTTGCTCGCCATCTCCTTGAGTTGCCGATCGTCGTTGGCGCGGATTTCGTTGCGGATCCAGGTTTCGACCTCGCGCCCGGCGCGGGTCACCGCCTCGCGGTCCTGCGGCGACAGCTTCTGCCAGGTCTTCTCGGAAATTGTGAGCGGGATCGGGCTGTAGACATGCTGGGTCAGTGTGACGTACGGGGCCACTTCGTAAAACTTGTTGGCGTAGATGGTGTCGATCGGGTTCTCCTGACCCCAGACCACGCCTTGCTGGATCGCGAGGAACACCTCCGGCAGCGGCAAGATCACGACGTTGAAACCCATGGCATCGAGGGTCCAGCGCATCATCTCGTTGGGGAAGCTGCGCAGCTTTTTTCCCTTGGCGTCCGCCGGCGTGTTCAGGGGGCCTTTGGTGGTCATGTTGCGAAAGCCGGCTTCCCAGGTCGCAAGGAAATGAAAGCCCTTTTCCGGCGCCTTCGCATACTGCGCCTTGAGCCATTTCGACTCGTCGTAGAATTTCCACCCTTGCTCGTAATTGTCGAATAGAAACGGCAGCATGGTCAGGTTCAGCGACGGAATGTGGGTCGCGTAAGAGCCGGTGGCGGATACCGTAAAATCGACGCCGCCCAGTTGCAGCTGCTCGATGGCCTTCGGATCATTTGCGAGTTGCCCCGCCGGATACACTTTTACATCGTAACGGCCCTGGGTATATTCGCCGACTTTCTTGGCGAACATTTTCGCTGCTTCGTCGCGCGTGCCGTTTGGCTGATCGGTATGGCTGAACTTGAGCACTGTTGCGCCAATCGCGGGCAGCGGCAGGGCGGATACCGCCGCGGCAGCCGCGGCAGTCATGGTGCGGGAAAGAAATGTTCTGCGTCGCATGGTGATTACCTCCTTAGTAAGATCGATCATTGGCCGCCAAAGGTTTGCAACACGGGGGATTCCGCGGGATCGAAGCCGGCCAGTTCGATCCTTCTTCCGTCCTTGTGGGAGCGATACACCGCTTCCTGAATTTTCACATTGACGAGATATGCGCGCGCCGTATTCTCCAGCGGTGCGCCGTTGAGAACATGTTCGACTACGTGGCGCTGCAGCCATTCGCAGGCGCCGCCGCCGAAACTGTCGGCCTGGCCTCTGTCGTAGCGGTGTTCCGTTTCTTCGCCGTGATGCGGCTTCCACCACAGCCGCGCCTCGCCATCGAGTCGCAGCACGCCGCCGCTGCCCTCCAGCCACATCTCGCCCATGGTGCGGCGCGGATTGCTGGCTACGTGATCGTTGAGCCGATTGCCGTCGAACAGACCGGTCGCGCCAGAGTCGTATTCGAATACGATGTAGCCGGCGTCCTCGCCGGCGATGACGGGATTGAGTTTGCGCAGTCGCGCATAGACCGCGCTTACCTCGCCCATGAGGAAGCGGAAGGTATCGATCCAGTGGATCGCGGTTTCGTAGACCAGCAGGCGCGACATTTGCTGGAAGTAGGGCTGCCGATCCAGATAGGCCTGCGGCCCCTGGCCATCCCCCGGGCGCAGGCGGAACGCGGCGCTATGTAGTTTGCCCAGCGTCCCATCGTCGATCAGTCGCTTGGCCTCGCGGTACCAGGGCTGCCAGCGAAAATTTTCGTGTACCACCAGTTTGATGCCGGCGCTCTCTGCGATTGCAGTGAGTTCCACAGACTCGGCATAGCTGCGGCCGAAAGGCTTCTGGCAGATCACCGCGATGCCGCGGGCCGCGGCTGCGGCGATGTAGTCGTGATAAGTTGCCGGTGTGGTGATGATGTCCAGCAGATCGGGCCGTTCGGCATCGAGCATTTCCTCCAGCCGGCCATATACTTTTGGCACGCCATAGCGCGCGGACATCGCGCGGCCTTTTTCCTGATCGCGGTTGGTCAGGGCGACCATCTCGACCGAGTCAATATTGCGCCAGCCCTGATACTGAAACTGGCTGAAGTAGCCCGCGCCGACGGCCGCCACTTTGAGCTTCGCTGCCATCGCCGCTAGGCCAGCGTCGGCTGCCGTGAAAGTGCGGTGAGGATGGCCGCGGTTATTGCGTTCGTGCCGTCATTCCCGCCCAATTCGAAGGAGCGGATCCTGCCCGAAGCGAAGGTGGCATCTATCGCATGGCGCAGGCGTGAAGCCTCCGCGCCGGCCTCGGGCAGCTGGTGTTGTTCACCTAGCCACTCGAGCATCATCGCCGCGGAAAGTATCATCGCTGTCGGATTCGCCTTCCCCTGACCGGCGATGTCCGGCGCAGAACCATGACTGGGTTGAAACAGTCCGTATTTGTCGCCGATGTCGCCCGAGGGTGACATGCCTAGGCCGCCGATTAATCCCGCGGCGAGGTCCGAAAGAATGTCGCCAAACTGGTTTTCAGTGGGGAGCACGTCGTAGTCCCAGGGCCGCTTGATCAGGTTCAGTGCCATGGCATCGACATAGCAATGATCGGCTGCGATATCGGGATTGAGCTTGGCGCGCTCCCAATAGATCTTGTTAAAGAAGGCCATGCTGGAGAGCACATTGGACTTGTCTACACAGGTGACGCGCCCCTTGGCCGGATCGGCGGCGCGCCGCTGACGCGCCAGCCGGAATGAAAAGTCGAACAGGCGCTCGGAACCGGCGCGCGTAACGCGTCCAAGATCAAACGCCTCCTGGTCGTCGCCTTTCGGCTGCTTCTCCGGATAGAGGCGGCCGTAGAACAGGCCTTCCGACTGTTCGCGCACCAGCACGAAATCGATCTGTGTGGCGCGCGGATCGGCCAATACCGAAGGCACGCCGGGAATGGCACGGATCGGCCGCACACCGGCATAGAGATCGAATTGCTTGCGTAAATCGAGTTGCGGATTCACTTCGGTGCCATTGGGATAGCGGATGTGTGGTAGCCCCATGGAGCCAAACAGAATTGCGTCCGCCTCCTCGCATGCGCGCAGCGTGCTATCCGGCAGCGCAACGCCAGTGTCGGCGTAGTGCTGCGCACCGCCTGGCCCGTGAATGTAGCTGAGGCCGAAGCGCCGCTGGTCCGCCAGCAGGTGTTCCAGCACCTTGATGCAGGCATCCATTATTTCGGAGCCGATGCCGTCACCAGGAAGAACTGCGATATTCAGCGATTGTTTGCTCATGTGCTTACATGCCTTCCATAGTGTTTATCTATTGCGGCGACGCATCAGAAGTTCCAGTGGTAGGGTGCATGACCTGCTACCGGCGCATCGAAACAGGCAATCTGGTCGCCGAGCAGGCAGCCGAGGTAGGCCGTGCGCAAGCCGGGACCGCCGAAAGCGAGGCTGGAAATATTCTTCAAAACGCGACCGCTGGCCTTGTCCAGATGCGCGCGGCCCATATTGCCGGACAGAAATGCCTGTTCCACCCACTCCACATGCGCCGGATCGCAGTCTTCCAGCATCAATTCCTGGCTTCCGTCCTGCAGGACGCGGATCACGCGGTTGGAGACGATGGAGGTGATCCAGATACCGCCTTCCGCATCGAAAGTCAGGCCATCCGGATAGGTACCGTGACCGAAGGTGGCGACGGTCTCCCTTTCCGAGAGTGAACTGTCGGAGCCTATGCGAAAGCGCGTCAGGCGGCGGGCAAAAGTTTCATTGACGTAGAGCCACTGGCCGTCCGGACTCGGCACCGCCTCGTTGGTGTAGCACAAACCGTCGGCGACGATGCGCGCGCCGCGTTCGTCCACGACGGCGATAAAACCATCGGCGATATCCTTGCGATACGCCAGCGCGCGCGGCTGATGGCGGGTGCTAACCGTGAGCCAGGTGCGCGTGCCATCTTCCACGACGTAGTTCGACGGCGGCAATAGGACATCGTCGATCGCATCGAGGAACGGCGTTACGCTGCCATTGCGTTCAAGACGGAAAATACCGCCTTGCGTATCGCCAAGGTCGGCCAATAGAAAACTGCCGTCCGGACGCAGCGCAATGCCGTTGGGCTTGAGGGAGCGCCCCTCAGAGAGACTCGCCGTGAAAAGCTTCTGGCTGCCGTCCGGCATGGTCTGCGCAACTCCGCCACGCCAGTCTGCGGTATACAACGCGCCGATCGAGGTCGCGAGTACACATTCCGGACGACTTAAGCCGCCTCCAATGAAGCGCAATGCGCGGAGCGAAATCCGGGGTGCGATGCCTGCTGCAGGCGCCATAACAATCTCTCACGAAGTTTCGCGTGCATTAATGTATGCATTATTGTCGGCATTGTCAATAGGTGGTAGGCATGTTTGCGCCTATCGGGAAACCGTTCGTTACCGGGCTCCGCCGGTGGGTGCGGCAAAGGCATTCACTGCATTGGTTGTCTCCCCCGCTCCGGTTTCAGTCACAAAAGCGAAAGGTCTTAAATAGATCAAAGCAACATTCCACAAGAGCTATCGTGCTACCCCCAAGCGGCCCAAGCCGTGCATTGGTTGCTGAATGAACGTAAGTGCATTGTCGGAATGTCGGCTTCCTGCTCGTTACCGGCCGCACGAAAATCGAGAGCGCCATAGTCGGCTCAGGGTCGGCTTGCGCCGCTGCCTCGAAAAAGCCGAGTGACCGCAACCAGTCTTTTCCGGTCCTTGAAATCGAAAACGCCCCTGCGCTGCAGGCAAGGACGGCTTAAGACTGATTGCCGACTCTCAGATTTTTCGCGCCAGCGGCCCCAGACGACCCTGAGCGGCCTGTCGAGGTCCAATGTCTCACGGACTGCAATGCAGCGATTCCGGCCATTGGCTCTGCTCCGCGATTTTCGCTCGCCTTCATTCTTAGACTCGTTCTAGTGCCGGTGTACTCTGTAAAGCGCGATTGATATAGGTCAATAGTTGTGCATAAAACGATATTTTTGTGACTATTAGTCTATTGCCTACGAGCGGAACATGGCGCACGGTTCAGCGGCGGTTAGCAACACCACAGTGTCAAGGAGTACTCCATGCAACCAGACAAAGGTCGCTACGAGAAAAGCCAACGATAATCCTCGCTATGGAGGCCAACAATAATCGTAGTCTATGTGGGGGTCTTGGTATGAGAACATTGCAAAGCGGCTTTTCGGTAGCTCTTTTGATGTCGGTGCTGTTAGTGGGGTGCGGCGGAGGGGGTGGTGGAGGCGGGTCTACGCCCGCGGCGAGCACGGGCGCGACACCTGCGTATCCAATAACTAGTGCTATAAGTGCATACGGCCAAGCGAACCACGAATACAACTTGTCGAGTGCCTCTGGGGGCAACACCTACACAATGCAATTCAGTTTCACACCTGGCGCTCAATCGACTTTTCAGGGACAACTTGCTTCGACGGTGCTGGAGTCGTTAATCCTATCGGAGAACGGTGCTGTTATCCTAACCACCTCGGGCACTTCATATTTCATTGATAGCCCCTATACAAACTTAGGATACGTCTCAAACACTGGGGTTACTGAGGTTGCATCAGGGCAACAGCCGCTTCCTGCGAGCGCGACTGTTGGACAAAGTGGACCCTATGACACCGTCACGGTGTATACGGGCGGGACGGGAACAGCCGTCGCTTCGACGATAGCGGAAATATGGTCGCTTCAAGCGGCTACGGCGACGACCGCGTGGGCATGTCTCAACGGAAGCGAGGTATTCACTAACGGCTCGCCAACGGTTGGGATAGCGTCGTGCTATGAGATAGACACATCCGGGAATGTCTCTGCGTTTAAGTTGACCCTCTCTGTTAACGGTCAATCCCTGACGTTCCAATAGAGCCTTATTCCAAGTCCCGTCAAAGCATCAACAAGGGAGATGCACGTATGAAACATACTATCGGAATCCTTACGATGGCCATGGTTCTGCTGCTTACAGGATGTGCATCGGTACCAATGGCAGCCATGGACCAGGATGCTAAGGCGAAGGAATTTTCACCTGCCCCGACCAAGGCATCCCTATATATCTATCGCAATGAAAACTTTGGTGCAGCAAT
>DATKUQ010000627.1:0-2238 GCA_035530495.1 Burkholderiales bacterium | reverse complement strand
TCGTTCCGGGCCGAGAACCTGCTGCGCTTCAAGGCGATGGTGAACCTGCAGGGCGAGTCGCAGCCGGTGGTGCTGCACGGCGTGCAGCACGTGCTGTATCCGGAGGTCAAACTCGACGCCTGGCCGGACGACGACCACCGCAGCCGTTTCGTCTTCATCGTGCGCGACCTCGAACCCGAGTTCGTCGCCAAGCTGCTGGCCGACTTTTCAGGCGCAGCATCCAGCCATGCCGGGGCGACGCCATGACTCTGGCGCAGAAGCTGCTCATCGGACTGATCCGCGGCTACCAGCTCGCGCTCTCGCCCTGGCTGGGACGGCAGTGCCGCTACCTGCCGACCTGCTCGGAATACGGCAAGGAAGCCATCGAAAAGCACGGCGCGTGGAAGGGCAGCTGGCTTGCCGCCAAACGCATCGGCCGCTGCCGTCCCGGCTGCAGCCACGGCTACGACCCGGTGCCGCCGGTCGAGCCGCGCAAGTAAAATGTCGCCCATGTTGCCGCGCCGCCTGTTTCCCTGGCTGTTCGTACTGACCCTGCTGTTCGGTCAGGCAACCGCGTTCGCGCATGCGGTCAGCCATCTAAATGCACACGACTCGGCGCTGCCCGACAAGGTCTGCGAAGTCTGCGTCGCCCAGGCCAGCCTCGGCAGCGCCGTACCGGCAACCGTGTTCAGCCTGCCCGTCGAAACCGCCGGCAACACCGAGTTGCCGGCCGCGGCGCTGCCGCTCGTCACCGCCTGCTTCAACCACGCGCAAGCCCGCGCCCCGCCCACTCCCGTCTGAAATCCGAACCGCAACGTCCGCTGCCCGCAAGGCCGGCTGACGCGTTCTCGTTTTTGATGGAGTTCAACCATGTTACGACCCGCCCTGCTGGCGGCCGCAATCGCGGCCGCCTTTCCGGTTCATGCTGATCCCCAGCTCGACGCCCTGCGCGCCGAATTGGAGGAACTGAAATCCGCCTACGAAACCCGCCTCCAGACGCTGGAAGCGCGCCTGCAACAGGCCGAGGCACGGACCGCCGCCCCTGCGATCCAGGCCGAACCCGCTGCGCAAGCCCCCGCACGTTCCGGTTTCAATCCCGACATTTCGCTCATCCTGCAGGGCCGCTATGCGCAGCTCGACGACATCGAGCATCGCCACCTCAGCGGCTTTCTTCCGGCCGGACACGACCACGGCGCCGCGCGCGGCTTCTCGCTCGACCACACCGAACTGGTGATGGCGGCCAGCATCGATCCCTGGTTCCGCGGTTACTTCAATCTCGCGCTCGCCGACGAGGAAGTCGAAGTCGAGGAAGCCTGGGTGCAGACGAGCAGCCTCGGCAACGGCTTGTCGATCAAGGGCGGACGCTTCCTGTCCGATCTCGGCTACCAGAACACGCAGCACCCGCATGCATGGGATTTCGCCGACAACAACCTGATGTACCGCGCGCTGTTCGGCGAAGCCTATGGCAACGACGGCGTGCAGCTGAAATGGGTGGCGCCGACCGAGTTGTTCATGGAGTTCGGCTTTGAGGCCGGCCGCGGCGCCGGCTTCCCCGGCACCGACCGCAACCGGAACGGCATCGGCAGCCATGCCCTGTTCGGCCACCTCGGCGGCGACGTCGGCGTGTCGAACAGCTGGCGCGGCGGACTGTCGTATCTCGCCGCCAGGGCCAGCGAGCGCGAGGGCGAACTGGAAGACCTCTTCGACGAGCCTGCCGAAACCCTGTTCTCGGGCACAAGCAAATCCTGGGTGGCGGACTTCGTCTGGAAATGGGCGCCCCACGGCAATGCGTCCGAGCGGAATTTCAAGTTCGCGACTGAATACTTCCGCCGCAGCGAACGCGGCAGCCTGCTGTGCACGGACAACACGCCCGACGACGGCGCCTGCGACGGCACCGAGGATGCGTACCGCTCACGCCAGTCCGGCTTCTACGCCCAGGGCGTCTACCAGTTCATGCCGCGCTGGCGCACCGGCTACCGCTACGACCGACTGAACCCGGACACGGTCGATTTTGGCGCCAACAGCGCCTTCCTGCCTGTTGCCGACCACAAACCGGCGCGCCATTCGCTGATGCTCGATTACGCGCCGTCCGAGTTCTCGCGCCTGCGCCTGCAATACTCGAAGGACAGGTCGATGGAAAGCCTGAGCGAGAACCAGTGGTTCGTGCAGTACATCCACAGCCTGGGCGCGCACGGCGCCCACACGTTCTGAGGAGAACCGCATGAAACGACTGCTGGTCTTTCTCATCCTGTGGCTGCC
>DATKUQ010000626.1:0-5572 GCA_035530495.1 Burkholderiales bacterium | reverse complement strand
AGCAAGCATGTTGATCAAGCCGATCACGCTGCCGGCGACACCGAACGCCGGGGCGAACAACGCACCCTGGCGGAATATGCGCTCGATCTGCACGCGCCGCGGCTTGAAATGGAACATTTCGGTGTGCAGGATTTCGGATATCTCCTCGTCCTTGAACGGGTCGATCAGCAGCCCGAGCGCCCGTTTAAGGAAGCTGACCGTCGATTGCTCGCTCATGCTCTCCAGCGCGGCGATATTGTCGACGCCGTTGCCGCGCGAGCAGACTGCCACCTCGAGCAGGGTGCTGATGATCGCGGCGGAAGTCGGGGGCGGGCGCCGGTAGACGTTGCGCACCACGCGCAGCGCGGCGCGCAGGTCCGCAGTCGGATAGCACAGGAACACCGCGCCCAGGGTGCCGCAGCTCACGATGACCAGTGCAACGGCGTTTACGAACAGGGCGGCGTGTCCTCCCGCGAAAAAGCTGGCGAAGAATATTCCGGTGAACAGGGCAACCGCAATCCAGCTGTGCTTGTTCATTCGTGACTGTCTCCTCGGGTTTTGCCTATGTCGCGGGTGATGATGATTTCAACGCGCCGGTTCAGTGCGCGCGAGCGTGCGTCGGTATTTGCCGTCGCCGGATCGTATTCGCCGCGGCCGATCACGCTGAAACGCGACGGATCGATGCCGCCCGAATCGATGAGATAGCGCGCCACGCGGCTCGCGCGCAGCACCGACAGTTCCCAGTTGCTCGGGTACCTGCCGGTATTGATGGCGCGGTCGTCGGTGTGGCCGACGACATGAATATCATACGGGGTCTGTTTGATGACTTGTGCCAGGCGGTCGAGGAATTGCTTCACTTCCGGGCGCAAATTGGCGCGGCCCGGAGCGAAGAACATCGGACCCTCCACGCTTACTTTTACCGACCGGTCCTTGAGCAGCGCGACCTCCACATGTTTCAGCTTGGACTCGCGCACCGCGTCATGGCTGCGCGCAAGAACGTCGATTTGGGTGAGCGGCTCGAGCACCTTGTTTGCCGGAGCGCTGGGTGCCGCTGCAGGGGCAGGGGCAGAAGTCGGCGCGGCGGGACGGGCGGCCGCCGGCTGCGGCAGCTTGCGTTCGGCGAGCTTCTCGCGTTGGAGCGCTGCGCTGCGCAGTGCGGCGGTATGCGCTGCCTCCAGCTTGCTGTGATCGACGCGTGCACGAAAGCTCTGCGCCGCGAACAAGGCGGCGAACAGCACGAACATGGTCATCATCAGATCGGACCATGGCAGCGCCCAGTTGGCGCGCATGACGTCGTCGTCGAGCAAGCTTTCCCCGCCATCGTACACGCGTTCGCCGAGCGCACTGCGCACCGGTGCCCCCGCAAAATCCGGAATCAGCTGCTGGGCAGACATTGGTTCGTTCATGTTGAGCATCATCCTCGGCGCAAGCTTAGCCGGGCCGACGCGCGGCGAACGCGCAAAACAAGGATGGGATAAGCCCGCTAATCCGGCTTTGGCGCCGCTCTCAGGCGCCGCGCCAATGAGGCGATCGATGAGTCGATTCCAATCCTGGCCCGGAGTGCCTGCTCACGATGCGGCCGCGGAGACGGAGCGCTGCAGCAAGCCCTCGAAGGCATCGAATATCCGTTGCACGTAGCGATTCTTGAATTGCAGCACGCCGCACTCGTCCTCCGGATGGACCAGCATGGTGGCGTTCGCTTCGAAGACAAGCAAACGGCCATCGGGCAGGATAGCAAAATCGACGCCGCAATAGTCCAGGTCGAGCGTACGGCCTATGGCATTTACCGCGGCCATGGCACGCGGCCCGATCGCTGCGGCAGGATCTTCGAGAAATAGGGCGTCCTCGGCCTGTTTCCAGGGCTCTGCGAGCATGCCTGCGGTCTCGTAATGCACCATCCAGTGCTCGCCTATCGCCAAATGATAGGCGTAAGGCTGCCGGTCTACGAACACCATGCGGTATTTGCGATAATGGCCGTCGCGCGAGCGATAGTCGTGGTAGTTGGTCGCATAATAGGCATCGGTATTCCAGGGTACCAGGGCGCTCAGTTCCTCGGCCGACTCCAGCTTGATCAGCTGCGTCCCGCCGTGGGAACCGCTGGGCCGCGCGAGCAGCGGCAGACGGATGCCGGGCTGTGCCAACAATTGCTCCTTGAATTCTTCAGTTTTGAGACGCACGGTCACGGGTGCCAGCAGGTCGGCTATCGGGGCAAATAAGGCGGGTATCAGGTCGCGCGCAGTGCGCGCCACGGCATCGGGATGATTGAGCACCGGCCTGTCGCAGACGCGCAGAAAGCGTGCAACCGGCTCCGTGGTCGGTCCTGCGGCGTCCTGGTCGCCGATGGCATTGAACACCAGGTCGTAGCGCGGCAGCGAGCGCGCCTGCTCTTGCGTCGCGTATTCCATCATCCAGACAATGCGGGTATGGGTCTTGGCCGGCAGCAGGAACTGAATCGGCACGTTGCCCTTGCCCGCCGCCCACAGCACCAGCACGGTTCTGACGGGCCTGGGTGCGGTGTCGATGAATACCGCCTGCCTGCCGTAGGCGAGATCGCGGTGCTGTTGCGCTTCTTCCGGACGCCCCGCATCGAGCAGCATCGACGCCATATTCTGGTGCGCTTCCACTTGATGCGGGTCGACGGCAAGGGACTCCTGGTACCAGCGCATGGCCTGTGCGAAATCCTTTTTCACGAAGTGCGCAGTGCCGAGATTGAACAGGGCTTTCGCATAATCCGGCTTGGCCTCGATGGCGCGCTGGTAGCAGGCGAGCGCTTGTTCCAGTTTGTTCTGTGTCTTGAATGCCACGCCCATGTTGTTATAGGCCTCGGCATAGCCAGGCCTGGACGCGAGCGCCCGCTTGAAGCTCGCGATCGCCTCGTCCAGGCTGCCCAGCGCCAGCAGCGTCACGCCCAGATTGTTGTGCGCCTCGGCGTAGTCCGGCCGCAGCGCGAGGGCGCGGCGGTAGCAGGCGACGGCATCGTCGAGCCGGCATTGCTGCTGCAATACATTGCCCAAGTTGAACAGTGCTTCGAGGCAATCCGGCTTGCACGCCAGCGCCTGGCGGTAACGCGCGGCGGCCTCGTCGAAGCAGCTTTGGTCCTTGAGCGCATTTCCCAAGGTCAGGTAATAGAAAGGGTTGGCCGGGCTGGCGCTGATGGCTTTAAGGATGAGGTCCTGTGCCAGTTCCTGCTGCCCCGCCTGTTCCGCCATTACGCCCAGGCCGTAGAGTGCGTCGGGGTGGTTCGGTTCGGCCTGGAGAATTTGCTGATACAGCGCTTCGGCTTGCGGCAGACGCCCGGCCAGATGGTGTTCCAGTGCGTTGAGGATATTCATGAGCGTTGGCGATATCGGCGGGTTGATATCCGTGTGAAGGGGTTCGCCGCTAGCGCAGCGCGGCAGCGGTTCGCGGCATCGCGGCCAGGCCGTCCATCAGCAGCCGCTGCAGCACAGGCGCGAAATAGGGCAGAACCAGGTACAGCGTCAGCATGCCCATCAGGATGGTCAGCGGAAAGCCGACCGCGAAA
Source organism: Burkholderiales bacterium (assembly GCA_035530495.1). Taxonomy (GTDB): domain Bacteria; phylum Pseudomonadota; class Gammaproteobacteria; order Burkholderiales; family SG8-39; genus 2-12-FULL-64-23. The sequence continues at coordinate 2,070 of DATKUQ010000626.1, read as the reverse complement.
ATATTGAGCTGGGGCGCGGCGCGGGTGAGGACGGCAAGCGCGATGTTGGTGATCAGCAGCGCCGCCAGCAAAGGCAGCGAAAGCGTGAGGCCGAAGGAAAAGATGCCGCCGCCCCATTCCACCAGGCTGCGCAGTCCCGCGGGCGCGGAGAGCGCGGCAAGCGGCAGAACCCTGAAGCTTTGCACCAGCGCCGACAGCATCAGCAGGTGGCCGTCGACGGCGAGAAACGCCAGGCTGATGACGACGCTCAGAAATTGCCCGACCACCGGTATGTTCCCGGCGGAAGCGTCGTAGAGCGTGGCAAAGCCCAGCCCCATCTGCAGGCCAGTCACCGCGCCGGCCATGTCCACCGCCCAGAACACGACCTGCATCGAAAAGCCCATGGCAAGGCCGATCAGCACCTGTTGCGCCAGGATCAGCAGCCCGGTGGCCGAGGCCGGATCGAGGGCCGGAGGCGGCGGGAGCATGGGTGCGACAAGGATGGTCAACAACAGCCCCAGGCCGATTTTCACGCTCGCGGGAACGCTCGGGTTGCCGATCAGCGGCGCGCTCGCGACGAGGGCCAGAATGCGCGCCAAAGGCCAGGCAAATGCGGCCAGCCAGGCGTTCAGTTGCGCGGTGGTGACACTGATCATGCCGCCAATTCAGCCGATCATTCCAGGGATGCCGGAGAATAGTTGGCGCATGTAATCGAGCAGGATGCCCAGCATCCACGGCCCGAACACCACCAGCACCACGAATATCGCCACCAGTTTTGGAATGAACGACAGCGTCAGTTCGTTGATCTGCGTGGCCGCCTGAAACACGCTCACGAGCAGGCCGGTCAGCAGCGCGGCGAGCAGCGGCGGTGCCGCTATCAACAGCATGACCTGGAGTGCCTGCTGCGCCAGCGAGAGGACGGTTTCCGGAGTCATTCGATGCGCTTTTCGCTGCTCAGCTGTGAAAACTCTGCACCAGCGAGCCGATCAGCAGGTTCCAGCCGTCGGCGAGCACGAACAACATGAGCTTGAACGGCAGTGAAATCGTCACCGGCGACATCATCATCATGCCCATCGACATGAGCACGCTCGCCACCACCATGTCGATGATCAGGAACGGCAGGAACACGAGGAAGCCGATCTGAAACGCGGTCTTCAGTTCGCTGGTGATATAAGCCGGGATCAGTATCCTCATCGGCACCTGCGATGCATCCTGCATCGGCGGCTGATTGGCGATGCGCGCAAACAGCGCCAGATCGTTCTCGCGCGTCTGGCGCAGCATGAATTCGCGCAGCGGCACCGTCCCTCTTTCCAGCGCCTCGGTAAAGTCGATCTTGTTCGCGACGAGCGGTTGGTAGGCTTCGGTGTAGATGCGATCGAGCACCGGCGACATCACGAACAGCGTAAGGAACAAAGCGATTCCGATCAGCACCTGGTTGGACGGCGTCGACTGCACCCCGAGCGCCTGGCGCAGCAGCGACAGGACGATGATGATGCGGGTGAAACTGGTCATGAGCAGCAGCACCGAGGGCAGGAACGACAGCGCCGTGAGCATGAGCAGCGTCTGCACGCTCAGGGTGTAGGTCTGGCCGCCGCCCAGCGCGGGCTTGCTGCTGAACGCGGGCAGCGACAGATTCTGCGCGAGTGCAGGCGTCGCGAACAGCAGGCCCAGCAGCAGCAGCGGGAGCAGGTGCAGCACGAGCTGCGGGCCGCCGGGAGGACGAGTTCGGCAACGGCGGTTGCAGGGGCGTACCGGGGGAGCCGCCCCCGCGGGCGGAAACGCGCGCTCAGTCATGGTCGCGCCTGTCCTTCATGCGGCGCAGCCAGGTCGCGAACCCCGCTTGCGCCGGCCCCGGGGCGCCGGGCGCGACGGCAGGGTCGGTGCGGGGCATGGTGTGCAGGGTGCGCACCTGGCCGGGGGCGACGCCGACCAGCAGCCAAGTGCCGCCGACTTCCACCACGACAATGCGTTCGCGCTGCCCGAGGGCTGCGCCGCCGACCACGCGGACCAGGCCGGAACGCGACCCGTGAACAGGGGAAAATCGCTTCAGCAGCCAGGCGATGGCCCACACCATGGCGAGCACGGCGGCGA
>DATKUQ010000625.1:0-5577 GCA_035530495.1 Burkholderiales bacterium | reverse complement strand
GGTGAACCTGCCCGCGGGCGGCGCCGTGGTCATAGACCACACCGAGGCGCTGGTGGCGATCGACGTCAACTCGGCGCGCTCGACGCGCGGCAGCGACATCGAGGAAACGGCGTTCCGCACCAACCTCGAGGCAGCCGAGGAGATCGCGCGCCAACTGCGCCTGCGCGACCTGGGCGGCCTGATCGTCATCGACTTCATCGACATGGAATCGCAGCGCAACCAGCGCGACGTCGAAAACCGCCTGCGCGAATCGCTGCATTTCGACCGCGCGCGGGTGCAGATGGGCAAGATCTCGCGCTTCGGCCTGATGGAGTTGTCGCGCCAGCGCCTGCGCCCGTCGCTGGGCGAAGGCAGCACCATCACCTGCCCGCGCTGCAACGGCATCGGCCATATTCGCGGCATCGAGTCTGCGGCGCTGCATATCCTGCGCATCATCCAGGAAGAAGCGATGAAGGAAAACACCGCTGCCGTGCATGCGCAGGTGCCGGTGGACGTCGCCACTTTCCTGCTGAACGAGAAACGCACCGATATCCACGGCGTGGAGGCCCGCCTCAAGGTAAGCGTGGTGCTGATTCCGAACATCCATCTGGAGACGCCGCATTATCAGGTTTCGCGCCTGCGTCACGACGATCTGAATCAAGCCGAGCCGCTGCCCGCCAGCTATAACCTGGTGCAGATGCCGGCCGAGGAAGAGACCAATCCGCTGACCAGCGCAGAACCGAAGGCAGTACGGCCGCAGGCCGCCGTACAGGGCATACCCCTGGGGGCGCCCGCGCCGGTTTCCCTGGCGAAACCGGCCGAGGCCGAAGCCCGCGCCAAGCCTGGCATCATCTCCCGCATCATGGGCTGGTTCAAAGGTGAAGCACCGAAAGCCGCGGCCGAAACGAGCAGCGGGATACGCCCATCGCGCCGCGAAGCCCAGCACGAGCGCGGTGAGCGCAGCGGACGCGGCGGACGCGGTGGACGCGGCGGGCGCGATCGCCAGGAGCGTGGCGGGCGTGAAGGCCGGCCGGCGGCGCAAGGCGAAGTTAACCGGGCCGAATCACGCCAAGCGCGTGAACCGCGCGAGCCACGCGAGCCACGCCAGGTACGCGGTCGCGGCGAGCGGCCCGAGGGGGAAGCGCGGCCGGAAAGGGAGGCGCGCCCCGAGCGCGGCGAGCGTCCGCGGCGCGAACCGCGCGAACCACGCGAGCCGCGCGCACCACGGCCGCAGGCTCAAGCGGAACTGCCGACTGGCGCCGAAACCAAGCCGCAGGGCGAGCAACGCCCTGAGGGCAGCGAAACCGGGCGCAGCCGCGGCCGACGCGGGCGTGGAGGTAGAGGGGAACGCGGCGAGCGTGGGGAGCGCGGCGAACGCGCTCCGCGTGCCGAGCGCAGCGAACGCGTGGAATCCACCGAAAGCGTGCGTGCGGAACAGGCCGAACATGCGGCGCAGGCAGAGCGCGCCGAACGTGGCAGCGAGGTCGAAGCCGAAATGGCGGTGCCCGTGCAGCACGCGATGCCGGAGGAAAATGCTTCGGCTTCCGCGCCAACCGAGGCTGTTCAGACCTTGACAAGCGAAATGCCGGCCCCCGTCGTCGTTCCGGAACGTCCATTTGTGCCCGAACCGGAAGTAACGCCGCCGGTAGTGCATGCGGAGCCTGTGCCTGTACCGATACCGACTCCCGTCCGTTCGGAACCGGCGCCAGTGCCCGTTCCCGAGATCGAGGTGGAAAAAGCGCTGCAGGAAAGCGGATTGGTGATGATCCAGACCGATCCGTCCAAGGTGAAGCCAGCCGAACCAGCAGCCGAGCCCCGGTTCGTGCCGCCGCAGCCGCGTCCGCGGCGCGCCCCGCCGCCCGACACCGGACCGCTGCAGATCGTGGAAACGCGCAAGGACGCCTAAGCTCCACCAGCCAGGCGGACAAGCACCCCCGACGGGGTGGCCTCAAATCAAGGGCTGAGCCTGACCGGGCTCGGCCCTTGACGCTCTTGCTGCTCCAAGATCCCATGCAAGGCCGCACCGGCTGGCGTCGCGCCCCGGCACTGATGTAAGCTGTGCGGCCCCAAGTACAGCGACCAGCGCCGAATTCTCCCATGATCCGATCCGCAGCCCCCGGTTCAGACGAGCCCTTACTCGACGGGCTTACCGTCATCGACTTCACGCGCGTGCTGGCCGGGCCATACGCGACGCGCATGCTCGCCGATCTGGGTGCACGCGTGATCAAGATCGAGCGCCCCGGCGAAGGCGACGAGATCCGCCATACCGTGTTACAGCTCGACCCGTCGCGCACCGATCAGAGCAGCTATTTCGCGCGCCTGAACGCAGGCAAAAAGAGCATAGCCATCGATCTCGCCCATCCGCAGGCGCGTAAGATCGCACTGGATCTGGTGCGCCGCGCCGACGTGGTCGTGGAAAATTTTTCCCCCGGCGTGATGGCGCGCTACGGCCTGGACGATGCGGCGCTGCGTGCGCTGCGCCCGGACCTCGTCTACTGTTCGATTTCGGGCTTCGGCCAGAGCGGGCCGCTGAGTTCGATGCAGGCCTACGCGCACCTGATCAACGCGATCTCCGGCATGATGGACCTCGACCGCGGCAGTGATCCTCAGCCGCGCGTGGCCTATCTGCAAGCGGCCGACGTGCTTGCCGGCGCTCACGCTTTCGGCGCGATCTGCGCCGCGTTGGTGCGCCGCGGCCGCAATGGCCGCGGCGCCTATCTGGACATATCGATGCTCGAGTGCCTGGTCGCGGCCGACGACATCACCTATGGCTCGATACTGAACGGCGGCAAGGTGCAGCGCGAGCCGCGCATCGGCATGGTGGTGCAGCGTATCGGCGGGCGCTACCTGGCGATGCAAAGCGCCGGCGCACCCCATCTTTGGTCGAGGCTGACAGCGCTGATCGGTCACCCTGAACTCGCTACGGATGCGCGCTTCTCGACGCCGATGGCGCGGCGTGCGAACTGGCCGGATTTACTGAATATCCTGCGCGGATGGCTCAGTGGTTTCGACAGCGTCGATCAGGCGGTGGCAACGCTTTCCGCCGCGCGCATTCCCGCCGTGCCCATGCTCTCGCCCGAGGAAGTCATCGAACACCCGCAGCTGGCCGCGCGCGACGCGTTTCCGGAAATCGAGCACCCCGGCCGCGGCCGCATTCGGATCACCGGACTGCCCTTCCATGTGGACCATAACCCGGTCGCCCCGGGCGGCCCGGCGCCCTATCGCGTCGGCGAACACACTCAGGCGATACTCGGCGAACTCGGCTACGACGCAGAGCGCATCCGTGCCCTGCAGGCACAACGGGTGGTCGAAATTCCGGAAGCCGCAGCGCAAACCGCGTCGACTGCTCCCTAATCGCAGCGAATCTCGGCGTCCTTGCGCCGGTACCACCACCAGGTGCCGAGCGCGCAGCTGAGATAGAAAAGAATAAACACGTACCAGGCAGCGTGCGGGCTGCCGCTCACCTGCAGCGATATGCCTACGGCAACGGGGACGAAGAACAGCCCGAACGCCGCGATCGCCGCGGTGAAGCCCAGGGCGACTGAAGCTTCGATCTCGCCATTGCGCTTGGCTTTCGCCATCGCTTCCTCGCCCTGACCTTTCGCCCAGAGCTGGTGTATGGTCATGAATACGGTTGGCACCATGCGGAACACCGATCCATTGCCGATCCCGGTAGTCAGGAACAACAGCATGAACGCCATGTAGAACGGAACCGCCGCTCCGGCATCCGATCCGCTGGGGAGGAATCCAGCAATCGCGAGCGAGGTGACGAACATCACCACGAAGTTCCAGAAGGTGACTCGCGCCCCGCCGAGGCGGTCCGCCAGCCAACCGCCCAGCGGCCGGATCAGGGCGCCGATCAGCGGGCCGGCGAATGCATACTTGAGCAGGCCCGAGTCGGGAAACTGAGTTGCGAGCAGCGTCGGAAAAGCGGCGGCGAAGCCGATGAAGGAGCCGAAGGTCCCGCCGTAGAGCCAGCCGAGCATCCAGGCGTGCTTGCGCCGGAATATCACGGCCTGCTCGCGGAAGGTCGCGCGCGCGCCGCGGATATTGTGCATGCCGAACCATGCGCCGAGCGCCGCCAGAAGTATGAACGGCACCCACATATAGCCCGCGTTCTGCAGCCAGACCTGGCTGATGGCCGGATCGTTGTAGTTCTGCGGGGCGCCACCCATGACGACCAGCGCGCCGCCGTAGATGCTGAGCGGCACGACCGCCTGCATCACGCCGACGCCCAGATTTCCTGCGCCGGCGTTCCAGCCGAGCGCCGTGCCCTGCATGCGTTTCGGGAAGAAGAAACTGATATTCGCCATGCTCGCCGAGAAATTGCCGCCGCCCAAACCGCACAGCAGCGCGATCACTACGAACACTACGTAATTCGTATTCGGATCCTGGACAGCCAGCGCCATCCACAGCGCCGGCAGCAGCAGCGACACCGTGCTGAACACGGTAAAGTTTCGCCCGCCGAAGATCGGCACGACGAAGGAATACGCGAGGCGCAATATCGAGCCCGACAGTCCAGGCAAGGCGGCGAGCCAGAACAATTCGCCGGTGCTGAATTTGAATCCGATCTTCGGCAGCTCGATCACCACCACGCTCCACACCATCCATACGGCAAAGGAGAGGAACAAAGGCGGCATGGAGAACAGCAGATTGCGCAAGGCGATGCGTCTGCCCGCAGCCTTCCAGAAAGCCTCGTCGTCAGGCCGCCATTCGTGCAGCCAGCTTCCGGCGCCGACGCGCGCTTCGAGCAGGTGCTCCTTCACCAGTTCATCGCGCAGACTTGCGTCCTTCTCAAGGATCGCGTCGCGTTCGCTGCGTGCGGCGGCCCAGGTCCAGATCATCACTCCGGCCAGCACCGCGTACATCAGCATGAAGGCGCTGCTGCGCACATTGGTGGCGTCCGCGGCGATACCGAACATGATGGGCATCGAAAAGCCGCCCAGGCCGCCGATGACGCCCACCAGGCCGCCCACCGAGCCCATGTTGTTCGGGTAATGATCGGCGAGGCTGCGGTAGACGCTCGCCTTGCCTATGCCCTGCGCCATGCCGACGATGAACACCAGGACGGTGAACAGCGTGACGCCCAGGCCGATGCTGAAATTGAAATCCCCCTTGATGCCGTGAACCGTCAGTGTCGTCGGGGGATAGGAAAGGAAGAACAGGCAGCTGATGCAGATCCAGAAGACCCACCACGTTACCGTGTTGCCGCCCCAGCGGTCGGAAAACCATCCCCCTAACGCCCGGATCAGCCCAGAGGGCAAGGTAAACAACATGGTGATCAGGGCCGCGTGCTTCAAATCCAGTCCGTACTCACCGATGTAGTACTTCGGCAACCACAGCGCCAGCGCCACGAATCCGCCGAAAACAAAGTAATACGCCAGGCCAAAGCGCCAAACGCGGGCCTCGGTCAGCGGCGCCAGCTGTTGCGCGAGAGTCAGATGCTCCTTCTTCTGCTTGCGTTCCGTTTGCTTGGGATCGGGATAGGTGAAAAACCAGAAGATCACCGCCATGATCAGCATGGAGATCGAATAGACTTGGGGCACGGCGCGCCAGCCGAATGCCACCACGATCAGTGGCGCGACCAGATTGGTCACG